>WHTV01000037.1:36477-36714 GCA_009377535.1 Kiloniellaceae bacterium | reverse complement strand
TGGCCCCAGGACATCGGCCTGGAGATGATCCAGAACCCCGAGATCGAGCTCGTCACCTTCACCGGCGGCGTGCCGGTCGGCAAGATGATCGCCGACAAGGCCGGCTACAAGCGCACGGTGCTGGAGCTGGGCGGCAACGACCCGCTCATCATCCTGAACGACCTCTGCGACGACGACCTCGCCCGGGCGGCCGATCTGGCCGTGGCCGGTGCCACCAAGAACTCCGGCCAGCGTTGC
>WHTV01000037.1:0-36467 GCA_009377535.1 Kiloniellaceae bacterium | reverse complement strand
TGAAGCGCATCCTTTGCCAGGATAGCGTGGCCGACCGCTTCGTGCCCCTGGTGCTGGAGCGCGCCCAGAAGATCCGCTTCGGCGACCCCATGGCCAAGGATACCGACCTCGGCACCGTGGTGCACGCCCGGGCCGCCGAACTTTTCGAAAAGCGCGTCCACCTGGCCGCCGAGGCGGGCGCCGAGATCCTCTACAACCCCGGCCGCCAGGGTGCCTTGCTGCCGCCCATCGTGGTCGACCGTGTGCCCCACGAATCCGAACTGGTGATGGAGGAGACCTTCGGCCCCATCGTCCCCGTGGTGCGCGTGCCCGACGACGACGACGCCGTCATGCGGATCTCCAACTCGACCGCCTTCGGGCTGTCGTCGGGCGTCTGCACCAACGACTTCCGCCGCATGCAGGCCTACATCAAGGGCCTCAAGGTGGGCACGGTGAACATCTGGGAGGTGCCCGGCTACCGCATCGAGATGTCGCCCTTCGGCGGCATCAAGGACTCCGGCCTCGGCTACAAGGAAGGCGTCATCGAGGCCATGAAGAGCTACACCAACGTGAAGACCTTCTCACTGCCCTGGGGGTGAAGACGGCGCGCGGGTCGAGTACAAGAGTAACAACAAGCAAGATCAACCACACCTAGGCTAGGGTCCTGATTGTCTGACTTCGCTGTGGCGCTGGTGCTTAGCGCGGCGGTCCTGCACGCCACCTGGAACGCCATCGTCAAGGGCACGCGGGCGCGCGCGCTGGTGCTGGCCGCCGTCGCCGCGACCAACGGCACCGTCGGCCTCGGCCTGCTGCTCTGGGCGGAGACGCCGGCACCGGCCTCCTGGCCCTACATCATCGCTTCCTCGCTCACCCACTACGGCTACTACTATTTCCTGGCGCTGGCCTATAAGTGGGGCGACCTGTCGCGGGTCTACCCGATCTCGCGCGGCATCGCGCCGCTGCTGGTCGCCGTCGGCGCGCTGATCTTTGCCGGCGAGCAGCTTTCGGCGCTCGGCTGGGGCGGCGTGATCGTGGTTTCCGCCGGCATCTCGATTCTCGCCTTCTTCTCCAGAGGGCCCAGCATTCCCGACCCGCGCTCGACGCTCGCCGCCGTCGCCACCGGGCTCATCATCGCCAGCTACAGTGTTATCGACGGCATCGGCGTGCGCCTCTCCGGCAGCCCCTTCGGCTACATGGGCTGGCTGTTCGTCACCGAGTTCCTGGTCACCCTCTTCCTCTTCGTGCGACTGCGCCCGCGCTTCACGCCCGAGGTGCGCGCCACTCTCAGGGTCGGCTACCTCGGCGGGTTCTGCGCGGTGGCCGCCTACGGCCTGGTGATCTACGCCAACACCCTGGCGCCGCTCGGCATCGTCTCGGCCCTCCGGGAGTCCAGCGTGATCATCGCCGCCCTCTTCGGCGTTGTCATATTCCGCGAGCGCCCCTGGATCAGCCGGATCACCGCAGCAGTCACGGTGGGCGCGGGAGTCCTGATGTTGACGCTCACCCGCTAGTTGGTTCGCCTATCAGTGGAATCTTTCAATACATAAAAAGAATAGATTTTCCCTATTGAACGGGTCCGGGCACTATGGTCCGGGACAAAGTGGCGGCACGCGCTGCGGCCGCGGAAACGCAAAAGGTGTAACAGAGGCCTGATAAAGGGTCTTTCGGCTAGAAACAGGGGAGCACGAACATCATGACATTTCGCAGCATCTGTCTGACCGCTGCTGCGGCCAGCCTGCTGATCGCCGCGGCGGCGAAGGCGGAAACCGAGTTGACGGTCTATACGGCCGTCGAAGCGGAAGACTTGAAGCGCTATGCGGAGACCTTCAATAAGGATCACCCGGACATCAAGATCAACTGGGTCCGCGATTCGACCGGCGTCGTCACGGCCAAACTCCTGGCCGAGAAGAACAATCCTCAGGCCGACGTGGTCTGGGGCCTGGCAGCGACCTCGCTGCTGCTGTTGAAGACCGAGGGCATGCTGGAAGCCTATGCGCCCAAGGGCGTCGAGATGCTCGACAAGAAGTTCGTCGATAACAGCGCTCCGCCGGCCTGGGTCGGCATGGATGCCTGGGTCGCCGCCGTCTGCTTCAACACCGTCGAGGCCGAGAAACTCGGCCTGCCGGCACCGAAGTCCTGGAAGGACCTGACCAATCCGGTCTACGCCGGCCACGTCATCATGCCGAACCCGAACTCCTCGGGCACCGGCTTCCTCGACGTCTCGAGCTGGCTGCAGCTGTTCGGCGAGAAAGACGGCTGGGCCTATATGGACGGGCTGCACCAGAACATCGCCCGCTACACCCACTCGGGCTCCGCCCCTTGCAAGCTGGCGGCCTCCGGCGAAATTCCGATCGGCATCTCCTTCGCCTTCCGCGGCGCCAAGTCGAAGGCCGAGGGCGCGCCCATCGACATCATCGTCCCGGAAGAGGGCGTGGGCTGGGACATGGAGGCGACCGCCATCGTCGCCGGCACCTCGAAGCTGGACGCGGCCAAGACCCTGGTCGACTGGTCGATCTCCAAGACGGCCAACGAGATGTACAATACCGGCTATGCCGTGGTCGCCATGCCAGGCATCGCCAAGCCGGTGGAGTTCTTCCCGGACAACCTGATCGAGAAGATGATCGACAACGACTTCGAGTTCGCCGCCAACAACCGCGCGGCCATCCTCCAAGAGTGGCAGAGGCGCTACGATTCGAAGTCGGAACCGAAGGGCTGACCGCCCCTTCTAGAAGCACCGAAGAGGGCGCTGCGCGAGCGGCGCCCTCTTTCGATCCGGCCGGCCCTCCCGCATACTGACGGCTCGCGCCCGCCGCCCTCGCGATTGAAAGGCCGGACGGGGGATCGGGGCTGAAAAATCGAGCGAGGCATTTCCTTGTCCAGCTACCTGCGCATCCGCGACCTGCACAAGAAGTTCGGGGATTTCACGGCCCTCCGGAATGTCTCCCTCGATGTCGAAGAAGGCGAGTTCGTCTGCTTCCTGGGGCCCTCCGGTTGCGGCAAGACAACGCTGCTGCGCGCCATCGCCGGCCTCGACCTGCAGACTCACGGCAGCATCGAGCAGGCGGGCCGCGACATCTCCACCCTGCCGATCGCCGAGCGCGACTTCGGCATCGTGTTCCAGTCCTACGCCCTGTTTCCCAACCTGACCATCGAGCGCAACATCGCCTTCGGTCTGGAGAACAGCGGCCGGCCGCGTGCCGAGATCGCCCGTCGCGTCACCGAGCTGCTCGACCTCGTCGGGCTGGCCGACCAGCGCGAGAAATACCCGGCACAGCTCTCCGGCGGCCAGCAGCAGCGCATCGCGCTGGCCCGAGCCATCGCCACCTCGCCCGGCCTGTTGCTGCTCGACGAGCCGCTCTCCGCCCTCGACGCCAAGGTTCGCGTCCACCTGCGCCACCAGATCAAGGAGCTGCAGCGCAAACTGGGGGTCACCACCGTCATGGTGACCCACGACCAGGAAGAAGCGCTGTCGATGGCCGACCGCATCGTGGTGATGAACCATGGCGTCATCGAACAGATCGGCACGCCGACCGAGATCTACCGCGAGCCCAGGTCGCTCTTCGTCGCCGACTTCATCGGCGAGACCAACCAGCTGCACGCAACGCTCAGCGCGCCGGGGTGCTTCACCCTTGGCCGGACCTGCCTGCAGGGCATGACCGACGGCCTCGCGCCCGGCCAGCCGATCATCGTGACCATCCGGCCGGAGGACATCATCCCGCACGCGCCCGGCAGCCAGCCGGCGGGCAGCGAGCGCGGCCTGCTCGACGTCACCGTCGGCGAGATGGAGTTTCTCGGCTCCTTCTGGCGCTCGCGGCTGACCGGCGCCGCCCTCGGCGGCGAGCAGCTCTATGCCGACTTCTCGATCAACGCGGTGCGCCGGCTGTCACTGGACGAAGGCGCCGACCTCACCATCGAGCTTCCGGCCAGCCGGCTGATCGCTTTCCCGGCGGGGGAGGATCATGGCCACCGCGGCTGAAGAAGCCCTGCCCAAGGGTCGCCCCGCCAAGGCGAGGCCCGTCAGGCCGAAGCTGGGCCGCGATGACCTGATCATGCGCGCCTTCATGGTGGTGATCGCCCTCTACCTGGTGGTCGCCCTGGCGCTGCCGCTCTACGCCATGCTCTCGAAGTCCTTCTCGACCTTCCGCTTCGACCTGACGGCCTACGAATTCCAGGTGAGCGACGAGCAGGGCAGCTTCGCCGTGCCGCCGGTCAGCGCCGCCGCCCTGAACGAAGAGCTGCAGGCCGTGCCGCCGGAGAACCTCGCCACCAACGGCGACGGCCGCCTGCCGGCGACCTCCTTCTTTCCGGACTTCAGTTTCCGCAGCCCGGTGATGTACCGCATCCGCGCCACCGGCGACGATGCGAGCTACCTGATCGGCTCGGAACGCTTTGCCGGCTCACGCTGGCAGGAGGTGGACTCCAATGATTTCCGCCGGGTCATGCTGCGCCCGGTGCGCGACATCGGCCTTGCCAACTACGCCACCTATTTCTCGACGCCCTCGTTGTTCCGCTCGGTCGAGAATTCGCTGATCATTTCGGTGATCAGCACGGTCATCACCGTGCTCCTCGCCTTCGGCTTCGCCTATGCGCTGAACCGCAGCTGCATGCCCTTCAAGGGCGTCTTCCGGCTGATCGCCATGGCGCCGATCCTGGTGCCGTCGCTGCTGCCCGGCATCGCCCTGGTCTACCTCTTCGGCAACCAGGGCATGCTCAAGGCGTTTTTGCTCGGCGAGTCGATCTACGGGCCCATCGGCATCGTCATCGGTTCGGTGTTCTTCACCTTCCCGCATGCCATGATCATCATCACCACGGCGCTGGCGATTTCAGACGCGCGGCTTTACGAGGCGGCCGAGTGCCTGAAGGCGAGCCGCTGGAAAACCTTCTGGACGGTGACCGTTCCCGGTGCGCGCTACGGCCTGATTTCCGCCGCCTTCGTGGTCTTCAACCTGGTGATCACCGACTTCGGTCTGCCCAAGGTGATCGGCGGCCAATTCAACATGCTGGCGGTGGACATCTACAAGCAGGTCATCGGCCAGCAGAACTTCGAGATGGGCGCCGTGGTCTCCGTGGTGCTGCTGTTCCCGGCGGTGCTCGCCTTCACCGTCGACCGCATCGTACAAAAAAGGCAGGTGGCAGCGCTCTCGGCCCGCTCGGTGCCCTACCAGCCGAAGCCCAAGCCGCGCTTCGACGCGCTCGCCTTCGTCTACTGCAGCCTCATCGCGGTCTTCATCCTGGGCCTGCTGGGGGTCTGCCAGTTCGCGGCGCTGATCAAGTTCTGGCCCTACGACCTCAGTCTCAGCCTGAAGAATTACGCCTTCGACCTGATGGACGGCGGCGGCTGGGACTCCTACTACAACTCGATCCGGATGGCTTTCCTGACCGCGATCTTCGGCACCCTCGTCGTGTTCATCGGTGCCTACATGGTGGAGAAGACCAGGGGCTTCGAATCCGGGCGATCGCTGTTCCAGCTGCTGGCCATGCTGCCCATGGCCATCCCCGGCATGGTGCTCGGCCTCGCCTACATCTTCTTCTTCAACGATCCGCGCAACCCGCTGAACGCGCTCTACGGCACCCTGGCGATCCTGGTGGTCTGCACGGTAACGCACTTCTATACCGTCTCGCACCTCACCGCGATGACCGCGCTGAAGCAGATGGACCGCGAGTTCGAATCCGTTGCCGCCTCGCTGAAGCAGCCCTTCTACAAGCTGTTCCGGGTGGTCACCGTGCCGGTCTGCCTGCCGACCATCCTCGACATCTCGATCTACCTCTTCGTGAATGCCATGACGACGGTCTCGGCGGTGGTGTTCCTCTATTCGCCAACCACCACCCTGGCCTCCGTCGCCGTGCTCAACATGGACGACGCCGGCGACATCGCGCCGGCCGCGGCCATGGGCATGATGATCTTCTACACCAATGCCGGCGCGCGCATCCTGCACCTCATCGTCTCAAAGGGCGTGCTGCGCCGCACCCAGGCCTGGCGCTTCCGCTGAAGGCGTCGTTCAGGCACTGCGGCGGGAGGAGACCGCGCGCTCCGGTGGGAAGATCACCGTCACGACAGTACCCTCGCCGGCCCGGCTCTCGATCTCCATCACGCCGCCGAACAGCCGCATGAAATTGTCGCAGAGGTGCAGGCCCAGGCCGGTACCCTTGTGCTCGCGGGCGCGGGCGTTGTGCGCCTGTTCAAAGGGTCGCAGGGCCTTGGCGACCCCTTCGTCGGTCATGCCGATGCCGTTGTCCGCGACGGACAGTAGAACGCGCGCCTCAGCATCGCTCCAGGCCTTCACCACGATGCGGCCGCCTTCGGGCGTGAATTTGATCGCATTGGACAGCAGGTTGTTGAGTATCTGGACCAGCACCCGCTTGTCGGCCAGCAGGACCGGCGCCGGTGCGGCGATGTCGACGGTCAGGTGCTGATCAACGCTCGCCGCTGCCGTCGCGACCTGCCGCAGACAGCTCCGGATCAGCTCCTCGATGTCGACGTTCTCCTCGACCAGCTCGTACTTGCCGGCCTCGACCTTCGAGATGTCGAGCAGGTCGTTGATCAGCGAGATCAGCAGCGACCCGCTGTGGTGAATGTCCTCGACGTACTCCTCATAGCGCGGGTCGCCGAGCTGGCCGTAGGCACGTGCCCGCATGATTTCGCTGAACCCGAGGATGGCGTTCAGCGGCGTGCGCAGGTCGTGGCTCATGTTGGCAAGGAACTCGGTCTTGGCACGGTTGGCCTCCTCGGCCTGCAGGCGGGCCTTCTCCAGTTCCGCGGTACGCTCGGAGACGCGCTGCTCCAGATAGGCGTTGGCGCGCCTGAGGCCGCGCTCGGCCTGCTCGACTCTAAGGCCGTTGATCCGGAGCCTTTCCAGGGCAGCGGCCATGCGGCTGACCTCATCGTTGCGGCTGCCGGAGGGTACCACGGTGTTCAGGTCGCCTTCGCCGATGCGGATCATCGCGGCGGTCACCCGCGCCAGCGGATTGGTGATCAGATTGACGCCGACGAAGACCACCACCGCAGTAATCACCGCAAGGATTGCCGCCGTGGCAGCGTCGTCGCGCACGGCCTTCCAGACCTCGGTGGAGACGGCTGCTGTCGAGATCCAAAGCAGCAGTGTGCCGACGGCCTCACCGGTCTCGCCTGTGATCCCGCGCTCGAAGACCAGCCGGTTTCCCGCCTCTGCCGGATCGAAGCCGCCGACCAGCACCTCCGCCAGCTTCTGGCCCTGGGTATCGAGCACCCGCGCGCCGACGATCGAGCCGGTGTCCGCAAGGCGTTCCAAGCGGTGCTGCACCATCTCGTAGTCGTAGTCCCACAGCGGATCGGACAAGCTGTCGCCGAACACGCTGGTGAGCACCTGCGATTCCGCCTTCAAGTCGGTCATGAGGCGTGCGGCATGATCCTGGCCGGACAGCGCCGTACTGATCATCGAGACCACCACAACAGTTGCCAGCACTGTCAGGACAATGCGGTTCCGGATCGAAATGCCGGTAAACCTCCTGTGCTTTGCGCGCATTCAGGTCATTCTTCCAGTGCATGACATCGTTCAGGGCGCGGACGAACGCCGGCGATCAGTTCCTGCCTGCGACCGTCTGAACCAAAATAAGATAGCGCCCTCTCCTTAAACTATTCTTTACGCAGTTTGACGTATTCATAAGTAATCGCAGGGTTTCCTAGCTGTATTTGCTATAGGGCTCGCGATCATTGACCGCAGCGGCGGCACAGTCGCGCCACATTTTTGAAACCGACGGAGGTCCAGGATGCTTCGGATCGCTGATGCCCTCGCGGCCGCGACCATCGCCGTCCTCGTCATGCTTGCCGTTCGCCCGGCAACTGCCGCCGAGGCGCTGCACCTGACGACGGAGCAGTATGCACCCTTCAATTTCGACGACGAGGGCGAGATCAGGGGCCTCGGCGCCGATCAGGTGAAGGAGATCATGCAGCGCAGCGGCATCGCCTTCGACCTGGAACTGCTGCCCTGGTCCCGAGCGATCGGGCTGGCGCGCGAGAAGCCGATGACCTGCGTCTTCACCACGGCGCACACCCTGGACCGCGACAAGCACTTCAAGTGGGTCGAGCCGCTGCTGGTCGAGCGCACTCTGCTGGTCCGCGCCGCAGGCTCCGGCGTAAATCCGGGCGACATCGCCGCCGCGACGGCCTATCGCACCGGCACGCAGACCGGCGACTATACAGTGGAGTTGCTGCGCAACGCCGGCTTCACTGAGATCGACCTGGCCCGCGACCTGGACCTCACCCTGAAGAAGCTGTTGAGCGGCCGCGTCGATCTGATGGCAGTCTCCGAGTCCTTTCTCCGCCGGCTCCAGGATCAAGGCGTGCCGGTGGAAGAGGTCGGCGTGCTCTACGAGCAGATCTTTTCCATCGCCTGCTCGCCGCAGACACCGGACGGCATCGTCGCCCGCATGCAGAAGGCCCTGGCGGCAATCATCGCCGACGGCACCCAGGCGGAGATCATCGCCCGCTACAACTAGCGGCCAGCGGCTAGTAGCAGCCAGCGGCTAGCGGCAGATGCCGAATAGACCCATTTCAAGATGGAAGTGGCTGGCATGGGCGGCGTTGTAGTCGGGTCCGAGAGCTGAGGCGAAGCGTCCGCAGGCGGCTTCATGCACCTGCTTCAGAAAACGGCCTTCGGCATCACCCCCATCCCAGTCCCTCAGCACGGAGACTTCGCGGCCGTCGGCCAGCACGAAGCCGGCGACATCCAGTGCGTTGGCGCGGGCATGCTGGCTGCGCCGCCCGGACGTCGCATTGTTGACGTTCCTGCAGGCATAGCTGCCGTAGTGGGTCACCCGGGCGACCCGCGAGCCCAGCAGGCTTACGGCGGCTGGCTGCAGGTCGTGACGCTCCCAGACCGCCAGGGCGGCGATCATCGGACAGGTCATCGCCACGCCGGTCGTGCCCCAGGGAACCGTCGATCTCTGCAGGCGCGCGGCGTCCGCGAAGCCGCAACTTTCCCCGGTTTCCCGGTCTGGAATGAGCCGGTAGCCGATGCCGGCAGCATCGAGCGCGGCGAAGCAGGCTGCCGGATTGCCCTTCAGGGCGCGCAGCTTCCACTCGGTAACAAAGGTCGGCGGCTCAGCGATGGAGAGCGGCGCCAAGGGATTGTAGCGGTCGGGCGCGTAGTGCAGGAAAGCATAACCGCCGGCGGCGATCAGCAGCGCAAGGCTCAGCAGGACAACGAGTGGGCGCATGGCGCAGTGTAGACTCCGGATGTTTTCGCCGGGCCCTCGACCTCTGTTGATATGGGGAGCCTGGGCCAGGCTGCCAGCCGAAATGCGCAACTCGCTTGAGTCCGGCTGCCGGGCACGGCTAACCTGGAGATCGCCCCATCGACGGCATCGCCGGACAGCAGAGGCGCAGCGCCTTGGAAAAGATCTCCCTTCAGTTCACTCTGTTTTCGGCCTTCTACTCGCCGCTCATCTCGACGATGTCGGGCGGCTTCCTGCGCGCGGAGGGCCTCGATCCGGACTGGTCGGTCGCGGCGCCGGGCGTCTCCGCCATCGCGGCCCTGGAGGATGGTTCGGCTCATGTCGTCCAGTCGGCGCTCAGCCAGGCCTTCACACCGCTGAACGAAGGCAAGACCCCGAGCGCGGTCCACTTCGCGCAGGTCAATGAGATGGACGGGTTCTTCCTGACCGCGCGAGAGGCCGATCATGACTTCACCTGGGACAAGCTGGAAGGCGCCGAGGTCGTCATGTTCAAGGGCGGCCAGCCGCGCGCCATGTTCCGCTACGCCTGCCACAAGGCCGGCATAGATTTTGAGAAGATCAAGCCGATCACCCCAGGCGGCGCTGCCGAGATCGACCGGGCCTTCCGCGACGGCCAAGGGCTCTACGTCCAGCAGCAGGGGCCCTTTCCGCAGCAACTGCAAGCCGATGGCGTCGGGCAGATCGTCGCCCAGGTCGGCCGGCAGATCGGCCCTTGCGGCTTTTCGAGCCTCGCGGCCACCCGCGACTGGCTGGAGACCGACATGGCAAGGGCCTTCATCCGCGCCTATCGCAAGACCCGTACCTATATGAACGAGACTTCGGCCGCCGAGATCGCCAAGGCGGAGAAGCCCTACTTCCCGGCGATCGACGAGCAGGTGCTGGCCGACTGCATCTCGACCTACCAGCAGCTCGGCTGCTGGACGCCCCACGTCGAGATCACGCGGCCGGCCTTCGAAGCGACTCTGGACGTCTTCGAGTACAACGGCCTGCTGAACGAACGCTATCGCTACGACCAGGTCTGCGCCGCGCCGCCGGCTGCCGACTGAGCGGGGACGCTAGGGCGTGATGATCTGGCGCACCGTGTGGCCGTCGGCCAGGCGGTCGAAGCCCTCGTTGATCTGGTCGAGCGTCAGCCGCTCGCTCATCAGGCGATCGACCGGCAGGCGCCCCTGCCGATAGAGGGCGATGTAGCGCGGCAGGTCGCGCAGCGGTACGCAGCTGCCGATGTAGCTGCCCTTCACCGTGCGCTCTTCGGCCACCAGGCTGACGTGCTGCATCTCGAAGCGGTGGTCGGGGTGGGAGAGGCCGGCGGTCACCGTGGTGCCGCCGCGCCGCGTGACCCGGTAGCAGAGGTCCATCGCCTTCACCGAGCCGGCCATCTCGAAGGCGTAATCGACGCCGCCCTTGGTCGCCTCGCGGATCTGTGCGACGGCATCGGCATCGCCGGCGTTGAAGGTATCTGTGGCACCGAGCTCGCGGGCCAGCGCCAGCTTGTCGTCGAGGATGTCGACGGCGACGATGCGCGCGGCACCGGCCAGGCGCGCGCCGAGCAGCGCATTGAGGCCGACGCCGCCGAGGCCGACCACGGCGACGCTGCTACCGGGGGAGATTCGGGCGGTGTTCACCACGGCGCCGACGCCCGTCAGCACGGCGCAGCCGAAGAGGGCCGCCTCCTCCAACGGCAGGTCGTTGTCGATCTTCACCAGCGAGGGACGCGCGCAGACCGCGTACTGCGCGAACGCGGAGACGCCCATGTGGTGATGCACTTCCCGCCCCTCCAGCCGCAGGCGCCGCGCGCCCGACAGCAGGGTGCCGGCGCCGTTGGCCTGGGCACCCGGCTCGCAGAGCGCCGGCCGCCCCTCCGTGCAGGGCAGGCAGTGGCCGCAGCTCGGCACGAAGATCATCACCACGTGATCGCCGGGCTGCAGGTCAGTGACGCCGCGGCCGACCTCGACCACCTCGCCGGCCGCCTCGTGGCCGAGCGCCATCGGCACCGGGCGCGGCCGGTCGCCGTTCACCACCGAAAGGTCGGAATGGCAGAGCCCGGCGGCACCGACGCGCACCAGCACCTCGCCCTCGCCGGGCGGGTCGATCTCCAGCGTCTCGACCAACAGCGGACGACTCTCTGCAAAGGGCCGCGGCCGGCCGATTTCGTGCAGAACTGCTGCCTTCGTCTTCATCGCTTGCCTCCCCGTCTATCACGGTTCCTGATCCATTTCCTTTCTAGCATGAAAGAGGAAGGCGCCGCATCGTCTGGCGGCAAGAGGACTCGACAGGGCGCGGTCCCTCTGGCGTGATTCCACCCCGATGATCAAGAAAGCTCGAACCCTCGCGCTCACCCTGCTGCTGGCTGGCTGCGTCACCGCCGAGAGCTGGGAAGCTACGCGCCTGCTGGAGGACATCGATGCCGCCGGCGGCCCCTCCGCGCTGAAGGAAGAAACGCCGGAGCCGCAACGCACGACCGAACGCTACGCGGTGGGCGCGCGCTGGAACGTCGCCGACTTCTATCACCCGCGCCAGCCGATCGGCGGCGCGCTGGTGCTGGTGCCGGGCTTCACGCCGGAGGGCAAGGACGATCCGCGCGTGGTGGAGCTGGCCCGCTCGCTGGCGCGGACGCGCTTCCTGGTGATGGTGCCGGAGGTGCCGGGCTCGCGCGCGCAGCGGGTGCGCCTGGAGGATGCCGAGACCATCGCCGACGCGCTGCGCCACCTCAAAGCGTCGCGGCCGGAGGCGGCGGGCCGCGCCACCGGCGCCGTCGCGATCTCCTATGCCGTCGGCCTCGCCGCGCTGGCCGCGCTCGAGGTGGCGGAGGAAGCGCCTCTCGACTTCCTGGTCGGCGTCGGCGGCTACTACGACAGCGCCGCGGTGGTGACCTACGCCACCACCGGCCGCTTCCGCCTGCCCGGCAGCCGCCGCTGGGAGAGCGGCCGACCGCTCGACTCGGCGAAGTGGATCTTCCTCGCCACCAACGCGGCGGTGCTCGAAGACGACGCCGACCGCCGCCGGCTGCAGGCGCTCGGCAAGCGCTGCTTCGAGGGCTGCGCGCCCGACATCGCGGCGCTAGGTCACGAGCTCGGCCCCGAGGGCCTCGCCCTGCTGAACCTCATCGCCAACCGCGACCCGGCGCGAGTACCCTCGCTCGTCGCCGCCCTGCCCGAGGCCGTGCAGCAGCAGATGGCGCGCCTCTCGCTCAGCCGGCACGACCTCTCAGCCCTGGCGGGGCGCCTCATCCTGGTGCATGGCAAGCAGGATCCGTTGATCCCCTACAGCGAGAGCATGGCGCTCGCCCGCGCGGTGCCGGGCAGCGCGCTCTTCCTCATCGACGGCTTCTCGCACATCACCCCCGAAGGCGTCGGCTGGGGCGGCCAGCTGCAGCTGGTCGACGCGATCCAGGCCGTGCTGGCGCGCCGCGCGCCGGCAGCGCGCTGACGACGCACCGCCGGCGCCTCTCATTGACCTGCGTCGAGCGGCGGTTCCGCGCGCTCGGCCAGCGTCGGCGCAAAGCGCAACAGCGCCAGCGCCAGCAGGGTGGCCGCCAAGCCGGCGAGGTCGATCCAGATGGTCGCCGGGAACATGAAGGCCGCGCCGCCGAGGCCGAACAGCAGGCGCTGCGGCAGGCGCGCGTGGCGCCGGCCGAACGGCAGCGTGCCCTGGATGGCGACCGCCAGCAGTACGCAGCCAGCGGCGTAGAGCCCCGTGGTGTAGACGATCTCCAGCCAAGTCCCCTGGAGCAGCAACTCCGGTACGTAGGCGAAGCTGAAGGGCATCAGCACCAGCGTGGCGCCGTACTTCAGCGCCGCGAAGCCGGTGCGCATGGGCGGCGCCCCGGCGATGGCCGCGGCCGCAAAGGCCGAGACGCAGACCGGCGGCGTAATATTGGAGAGACAGGCGGCATAGAACACCGCGAGATGCGCGGCAATCGTCGGCACACCGAGTTGGATCAACGCCGGCGCCGCCACCACCGAGAGGATGATGTAGGAGCCGGTGGTCGAGGAGCCCATGCCGATGATGATGGAGACCAGCGTCACCAGGCAGAGCGCGACGAACAGCTCGGCCTGCGCGAAGTCGATGATCACGGCGGAGAACTTGAGGCCGAGGCCGGCAAGAAAGATGCCACCGATGATGACGCCGAGGCTGCCGATGGCCGCGCCTGCCGAGGTGTTGCTCTGGGCGCCGGCGATGAGCGCCTGCGCCACCGCGGTGGGGCCCATGCGGGTCGCATTGTGGCGCCACGACAGCACGGCAGCGGCGACCGTGCCCCAGAAGGCGCAGAGGTTCGGTGAGTAGCCGGCGAACAGCAGCCCAAGGACGACGACGAGCGGCAGAATGAAATGCCAACCCTCGGCCAGTACGCGGCGCACGGTCGGGATATCCTCCGCCGGCAGGCCCTTCAAGCCAAGGCGCACCGCCTCGAGGTCGACCATCGACAAGAGGAAGAGGAAGAACACGCAGGCCGGAATCACGTTCACGAGGGCGATGGTGAGGTAGCTTGTCTCGGTCAGCGTCGCCAGAATGAATACGCCCGCGCCCATCACCGGCGGCATGAACTGCCCGCCGGTCGAGGCGATGGCCTCGATGGCGCCGGCGTCGTGCGGCCGAAAGCCGGTGCGCTTCATGAGCGGGATGGTGAAGGAGCCGGTGGTCACCACATTGGCGACCGAGGAGCCGGAGATCGAGCCGAACAGGGCCGAGGTCATGACTGCGACCTTGGCCGGACCGCCGCGCCAGCGCCCGGCGACTGCGGTGCCGAGACTCATGAAGAAGCCGCCAGCGCCCGAGCGCTCGAGGAAAGCGCCGAAGATCATGAACGGGAAGACGAAGGTGGCGAAAGTGGAGGTCACCACGCCGAACAAGGCTGCCTGGCTGGAGTAGGTAAACTCGAGGATGCGCTCGACCGACATGCCGGGGTGCGACAGTTTGCCAGGCAGATAGCTGCCGAAGTAGAGCTGCAGCAGGAAGACAATGGCGATCAGCGGGATCACCGGTCCCAGGACGCGCCGGCTGGTCTCCAGCATCAAGAGGATGGCGACCCCTCCCATGATGAGGTCGGCTTGGTTCGGCGAGGAGACGCGGAACATCGCGTAGCTGACGTATTGGTCGATCCAGTAGCCGATGGAGATCACGGTCGCCGCGATGAGCAGCAGGTCGACAATGCTCGGCCGGTTGTCGGGCGCGCCCTTGCGCGCCGGATAGAGGAGGAACACCAGTACCGAGGTCAGCATGATGTAGAAGCCACGGTGGCTTTGCGTCGATACCAGCCCGAATCCCGCGGTGTAGAGATAGAAGACGGCAAAACCGGCGGCGGTGAGGTTAAAGGCGAGCGCGTAGGGCCCCGTCAACGTGCGGCGGGAACCCTCGACCCGGAGCAGCCAGGCGGTGTCAAGCATGCTTGGAGGTTCTTCCCGGAAGCGGCGCGGCCCCGCCCGGCGGCTGCCGGGTAGGGCCGCCGACCGCGCGCCTCAGTTGGGCCAGAGACCCATCGACTTGTAGTAGGCTTCGGCACCGGGATGAAGCGGCGCGCCGAGCGTCTGGAAGTTGGCGATATCGGGCTTCATCTGCGCCCAGGCCTTGTGGCCCTTGGCCAGGGCCTCCTGCTTGGCATACGCGATGTCGACAATCTTCTGCACGACCTCCGGCGGCACGCGCTCATGTGCCACCCAGTAGACCGTGGTGAAGGGCATGTCGATCGCCGGCACGCCCTTGTAGGTGGTCTCCGGCATGGTGCCGGTGTGATAGAAGGGATAGGTCTCAGCGACCTTGGCGAGCTGTGCCTCGTCATAGGGCAGCACCAGCACCTCGCGCGTCTCGGCCAGCTCGGTGACCGCCGCTGCGGGCGACGAGGACTGGCAGAAGGCGTCGATCTGGCCGTTGCCGAGCGCGCGGCCGGCGTCGGCGAAGGTCAGCATCTGCGGCTCGATGGAGTCGAGCAGGCCGAGCGCCGTGAGGATGTTGGAGCAGTTGAACACCGTGCCCGAGCCCGGCGGGCCGAGCGCCACCTTCTTGCCCTCGAGGCCCTCCAGCTTCTCGATGCCGCTGCCGCCGAGGGTCACGAAGTAGGTCGGCCCCTCGTAGGCCATGGCGACGCCACGCAGCATGCTGCCCTTGTCGCCGCCCTCGAAGGGGCCGGTCTGCTGCAGCGCCATATAGACGTGGGAGCCGTAGACGATGCCCATGTCGAGCTCGCCCTTGATGAGGCGCTTGGCGTTCTCGGTGGAGCCGCCGGTGGTGACCTGGGTGATGTTCACGTCGGGCAGCTCATTGCCGATCTCGGTGCCGGCGACGCCGACCATGTAGTACATCACGCCGCCGGGATTCGAGCCGCCCCAGGCGATGTCGGTGACATTCTGGGCCGAGGCCGTGCCGCCCGCCCAGGCGGTAACCACGGCAGCCGCTATCAGGGCCGTTTTCCTCACGTTCGTTCCTCCTCTTGTCTCTTGTCCGCCGGAGGGGTTGCGCCCCCTGCCGTTTCTGTTCGTGTCAACAGTTTACAGAATTCAAGCGAACAATCGAGACAGATATGACCAATGTCGAATTGGTTTAGTCGTAGGTCCGGGCGCTGAGCGGCTTGGCGTCGATCGCTGCGCGCAGGGCGGCCAGCAGACCCTCCTCGGCGCGGTTCAGGTGGGTGTGTGGATTCCATACCAGGTAGATGTCGACGGCCGGCGGCGCCGCGTAGGGCGGCAGGCGCCACAGCAGACCGTCGCGCAGGTCGCGCGAGACCACGTGGATCGGCAGCGGCCCGATGCCGAGGCCGGCAATGATCATGCGACGCACCTCCTCCAGGTGCGAGGAGTGGCCGACCACCCAGTCATCGAGGTCGTGCTGCGCGCGCAACAGGGCAACGGGTCTGAGGGCGTCGGCCAGCTGGTCGGTCTTGAAGGAGACCGCGGCGTGGCCCTTCAGGTCTGCCAGCTTCAGATCGTCGCGACCGAAGAGCGGGTGCGACGGCCCACAGAAGAAGCCGAAATACTCCCGGTAGATCATCTTGTACTCGAGCCGCGGGGAGCGCTTGTGCACCAGGCAGAGGCCGAAGCTGGCCGACTTTTCCTGCACCCCTCGCGTCACCTCCGCCGAGGTATCCACCTCGATCTCGTAGGTCGCCTTGGGGTTGGCGGTGTGGAAGGCGGCCAGCACCTCGTCGAAGATCGGCGAGACCACGTGGCTTGCCATGGCGATGCGCACGTGGCCGGTGATCTCGTCCTCGATCTCACGGGTCAGCACCGCCACGCGGGCGACGTTGCCGTAGATCTCGACGCATTCCCGGTAGAGCACCTCGCCCGCCGGCGTCACCCGGAAGCTCGCCGAGCTGCGCTCGATGAGCCGCTTGCCGAGCCGCGTCTCCAAGCGCTTCAGGGCGTGGCTCACCGTGGGCTGGCGCAGGTAGAGGCGCTTTGCCGCGCCGGTCACGCTGCCTTCCTGCACCACCACCATGAAGGTGCGCAGCAGGTTCCAGTCGAGTTCCCGCGCCAGGCGCTCGCCGCTGTCCTTCAGCCTGGAGGGTTCCATCGGCACCTCATAGATACAATCTATGACCAGTATAGGGCTTATCTATTTGCACAATAAAGGGCGAAGGAGAACACTGCACTCTCATACCGGTGCAGGATAAGCCGGGTTTTCAGAGAGGTTGGGGGAGCAATGGCAGCCAGCGACGCCGAGGCGCCGGGCATGCGCCCGTGGATCCTGATGTCGCCGGCGCTGGGCGCGGTCGTCCTGCTGCTCGCCATCCCGATCTGCTTCATCCTGGTCTACTCCTTCTGGCTGCGCAGCGCGGTCGGCTCCGAACAGGTCGGCTTCCACCTCGACAACTGGGTCGAGGTGCTGACCGACCGTTTCTACCGCGACATCCTGCTGCAGACCCTGCGCATCGCCGCCATCTCCGCCCTGCTCTGCATCCTGCTCGGCTACGTGCCCGCCTATTTCATCGCGCGCTCGACGACCCGCCACAAGACGGTGCTGATCCTGCTGCTCATGCTGCCGTTCTGGATCAGCTACATCATCCGCACGATGTCCTGGATCAACATTCTGGGCGTCAGCGGGGCGTTGAACGTCTTCCTTCTGTGGACCGGCGCGATCTCCGAGCCGCTGCAGATCCTCTACAACGAGGGCACGGTCATCCTCGGGCTGGTCCATTTCCTGCTGCCCTTCATGATTCTCAACATCTACGTCAGCCTCGACGGCATCGACCCCAACCTGGTCGACGCGGCACGCTCGCTCGGTGCGACCGGCTGGCAAGCCTTCCTGCAGATCACCCTGCCGCTGTCGCTGCCCGGCCTCGCCGCCGGCAGCCTGCTCTGCTTCGTGCTCGGCGCCGGCACCTACATCACGCCGATGGTGCTGGGCGGGCCGCGTGACGCGATGTTCGCCAACCTGGTCTTCGAGGCCATCATCACCCAGCTCGACTGGCCGCTCGGCTCGGCCCTCTCCCTTGCCCTGCTGGTCATTCTCGGCTCGGTGGTGATGCTCTACACGCGCTTTGCCGGCATCGGCCAACTGGCCAAGAGCTTTCGATGAGCGCGCTCGCCCGGGCGATAACCGGCTGGAGCCTGATCCGCGCCTTCACGGTGCTGGTCTACCTCTTCATGTTCCTGCCGGTGGCCGTGGTGGTGCTGCTCGCCTTCAACGCCAACCAGTTCGGCAGCTTTCCCATGGAGGGCTTCAGCGTCCGTTGGTTCGCCGCGCTGTGGAACAACGACGCCATCGTGCGCGCCTTCAAGACCTCGGTTCTGCTGGGCGGACTGACGGCCGTGCTCTCCACCACCATCGGCGTGCTCGCGAGCCTCGCCCTGGTGCGCTACGACTTTCGCGGCAAGGGCCTCATCACCACGGCGATGATCGCGCCGATCCTGGTGCCGGAGGTGGTGCTGGCCGTCGCCCTGCTGCTCTTCCTGCGCTGGCTGGAGATGCCGAAGAGTTTTCTGCTCCTGCTGCTCGGCCATGTCATCTTCACCCTGCCCTTCGTGGTGCTGATCGTCCAGGCGCGCCTCGTGGCGGTGCGCCGCGAGTTCGAGGAGGCGGCGCTCAGCCTCGGGGCCAACGGCTTCCAGACCTTCCGCGAGGTGACCCTGCCGCTCATCATGCCGGCGGTCTTCGCCGGCATGATCTTCGCCTTCACGATCTCTTTCGACGACATCACCGGCACGCTGTTCTGGAAGCCGGGCGGCGTCGAGACCGTGCCGACGCAGATCTTCGCCATGCTGCGCCACTCGATCAGCCCGGAAATCAACGCGCTGGGCGCTGTCATGGTGGTCGTCACCGTCGCCGTGCCGCTGCTCGGCGCGGCCATCGCCCGCCGCATGGCGACGACGCTGAAGTGAGCTCAAGGATTTTGACCAGGTCAACGACAACAAACCGCCAACCAGGGAAAGGTATGGGAGATGGATGAAACCACTCGCTATCAAAGACTGCTCGAGCGTTTCCGCAACGGCGACCTCGAACGCCGCACGTTCCTGACGCTGCTGGGTGCCGCCAGCCTCGGCGCCGGGCTTACCGGCGGTCCGCTGAAAGGCCTGCAACGCCAGGCGCTGGCTGCCACGCCGGAGAGTGTCCGCTTCGACGGCTGGGGCGGCGTGGTCTCGGAGGCCTTCCGCAAATACGCCTTCGACCCCTACACCAAGAATACGGGTATCACGGTGATCGACGGCACCTTCGCCAGCGGCGACGAGTACCTCAACCGCGTCAAAGCCGGCCAGGAAGGCGAATACAACATCTTCCACGCCAGCGGCGTCTTCGACTACGCCCGCTACGTCAACCTCGGTTATGACGTGGTGCTCAACGAGGACAACATCCCGAACCTGCAGTACGTGATGACCGCCTTGATGGAGCCCTTCCGCGGCGTCACCGGCGGCAAGCTCTCGGCCGCGCCTTACGACTACGGCACCACCGGCTTGGCGTACAACACCGAGAAGATCAGCAAGGAAGAGATGGAGCAAAAAGGCGCCCGCATCCTGATCGACCCAGAGTACAAGGGCAAGATCGGTGGGTCGGGCGACTGGCGCACGCGGATCTGGTACGGCGCCCTGGCGACCGATCAGGACCCCAACGACATCAAGGACATGGATGCCGTGTGGGACGCCATCCGCGCGCACCGCGACCTCGCCCTGAAGTACTGGGGCTCCGGTGCCGAACTCATGAGCCTGCTGGCCGAAGGCGAGATCTACGTCACCGAGGGCTGGTCCGGGCGCATCGCGGCGCTGCAGCAGCAGGGCCATCCGATCGGCTACTACGACGCGCCCAACGGCTATGCCTGGCAGGAGTGCCTCATGGTCCTCAAGGGCAGCCCGCTGGAAGCTTGCGAGGAGCTCCTGAACTTCATGCTGGAGCCGGATGTGGCGATCGCCGTGGCCGAGGGGCAGAACTATCCGCCTTCGCTCGATCCCACCAAGGTCGATCTCGGCGAGAAGATTCCCGAATTGCCGGCCTTCGACCCGACCGGCAAGCTCGCCGGCCTCACCTTTGCCAGTCCGGCCTACTGGAACGGCAACGAGGCCGAGTGGTCGAAGACCTTCGGCCGCGTGCAGAAGGGCTACTGAGGATGCTACGGCGGGTCGCCCTTCACCGCGAAGGAACGGCCCGCCGCCCCTCACTTGGCAAGCCTGGGAGATTCCTTTGATGAGCGATCGCCAGCCGGTCGTGGAGCTGCGCGAGGTGGTGAAGCGCTACGGCAACTTCACGGCCGTGCAGCCGATCGACCTCAGCGTCGAAGCCGGCGCTTTCGTCACCCTGCTCGGCCCGTCGGGCTGCGGCAAGACCACCACCCTGCGCATGGTGGCCGGCCTTGCCGCCCCCACGGCTGGCGATATCCTGATCAAGGGCGCGCGGGTGAACGACGTGCCCATCCACAAGCGCAACCTGGGCATCGTGTTCCAGAACTACGCTCTCTTCCCCCACAAGTCGGTGTTCGACAACGTCGCCTTCGGCCTCAAGTACCGCAAGGTGGCGAATCCGGAGATTGCCAAGCGCGTCCAGCGCGCCCTGGACCTGGTGCAGCTGCCGCAGATGGCCGAGCGTCTTCCCAACCAGCTGTCCGGAGGTCAGCAGCAGCGCATCGCCCTGGCCCGCGCCATCGTCGTCGAACCCGATGTGCTGCTGCTCGACGAGCCGCTTTCGGCGCTGGATGCCAACTTGCGCGAAGAGATGCGCGTCGAGTTGAAGAAGATCCAGCACCAGCTCGGCATCGCCACCATCTTCGTCACCCATGATCAGTCCGAAGCGCTGGCAATGTCCGACAAGATCATCGTGATGAACCAGGGTCGCATCGAGCAGCAGGGCTCGCCGGAGGAGGTCTACACCCGTCCGCGCTCCGAGTTCGTGGCCCGCTTCCTCGGCAACTCCAATCTGCTGGACGGCCGGGTGCTGGGCCGCGCCGATGGGCTTCTGCGCCTCGCTGTCGGCGGGCTGGGCGATATCCTGGCCGAGCCGGACGGCGTGCTCGAGGCGGGGGACGGCGCGAGCCTGCGCCTCGTCGTGCGCGCCGAGAAGCTGCGTCTCGCCGCCTCGCCGACGCCGGAGGCCGACGTCACCAATCTTGCCGGGCGCATCGAGACGGTCGACTACCAGGGCCAATCCGCCCGCTACTTCGTCACCGTCGGCGCCCACAGCCTGCAGGTTATCAACCCGATCGATCAGCGCCCCCACGCCGAAGGCGCCGAGGTCTCGGTCCAGGTGCGCGCGCGCGACATCGTGCTGCTGCAGCCTGAATAACCACACCAAGAGAGCACCCGGATGACGACCATTACCACCGCGACTGCCGCCGAAGCACGCGAGCCGTCCAACCTCTTCTACCAGACCCGCAATCGCCGCCCGATGGTGGCGCGCGCCGAGGGCATCTACGTCTGGGATCGCGAAGGCCGGCGCTACATCGATGGCTCCAGCGGTGCCATGGTCGCCAATATCGGCCATGGCAACCCGCGCGTCCTGGCGGCCATGCGCCGGCAGATGGAGGAGGCCACTTTCGCCTACCGCCTGCACTTCGAGAACGAAGCGGCGGAGACCCTGGCTCGGCGCATCGCCGGGCGCATGCCGCCGGGCCTCGACCGGGTGTTCTTCGTCTCCGGCGGCTCGGAGGCGGTGGAGTCCTGCCTGAAGCTGGCCCGCCAGCACGCCCTCGCGACGGGCGCGCCGGACCGCTACAAGGTGATTTCGCGCTTTCCCTCCTACCACGGCGCCACGCTCGGCGCCCTCGCGGTCACCGGCTACACGCCGATGACCGCACCCTTTGCGCCGATGATGCTGGAGATGCCCAAGATCCCGGCGCCGACCTGCTATCTCGACCGCGACGACCTCGACTGGCAGGCCCGCGGCCTGCGCTACGCCGAAATGCTGCGCCAGGAGATCCGACGCCAGGGGCCGGAGACCGTGCTCGCCTTCATCATGGAGCCGGTCGGCGGCGCCTCCACCGGCGCGCTGGTCGCGCCCGACAGCTACTACGCCCGCATCCGCGAGATCTGCGACGAATATGGTGTGCTGCTGATCCTCGACGAGGTGATGAGCGGCGCCGGCCGCACCGGTCGCTTCCTCGCGGCCGAGCACTGGAACCTCAGGCCCGACATCGTCGCCCTGTCGAAGGGCTTCGCCGCGGGCTACGCGCCGCTCGGCGCCATGGTGGCGGACCGCGGCCTGGTCGAGCCGGTGCTCGACAAGGGCGGCTTCATCCACGGCTACACCTATGCCGGCAATCCGCTGGCCTGCGCCGCAGGCTTGGCCGTGCTGGAGGAGATCGAGAGCCAGGATCTGATGGGCAACGCGATCCGGATGGGCGCCTTGCTGAAGTCCGGGCTGGCCGATCTGATGGCGCGCTTCGACTTCATCGGCGACGTGCGCGGCCGTGGCCTGTTGCTGGCCTTCGAGCTGGTCGCCGACCGCGCCACGATGCAGCCGCTGCCGGCGGAGCTGAATGCCCACAGCCGCCTGGTCGAGATCGCCTACCAGCGTGGCCTCATCATCTACTCCCGGCGCACCCGCGGCGGCCTGGAGGGCGACCATTTCCTGGTCTGTCCGCCGATGATCGTGAGTGAGGCACAGATCGCCGAGATCCTCGCCCTGCTCGGCGAGAGCCTCCGCATATTCGCCGCCGAAGCCGGCTTGGCAGAGGCATGAGCGGGGCCATGACCGACAACAAGGTCATCATCACCTGCGCGGTGACAGGGTCGATCCACACGCCGTCCATGAGCCCACACTTGCCGGTGACCGCCGACGAGATCGCCGAGCAGGCAGTGGCCGCCGCGGAGGCCGGCGCGGCGATCCTCCACCTGCACGCCCGTGACCCGAAGGACGGCCGGCCGACGGCCGATCCCGAGGCCTTCATGGCCTTCCTGCCGCGCATCAAGCAGGCCTGCAATGCCGTGGTGAACATCACGACCGGCGGCAGCGCCCAGATGACCCTGGATCAGCGCCTGGCCGCACCGCTGCGAGCACAGCCGGAAATGTGTTCGCTGAACATGGGCTCCATGAACTTTGGCATCTTCCCCCTGCAACAGCGCTACGAGGACTGGAAGCACGACTGGGAGCCGGACTTCCTGGAAGCCTCCCGCGATACCGTCTTCAAGAACACCTTCGCCGACATCGAGTCCGTGCTGGAGCGTCTCGGCAACGGCTGCGGCACACGCTTCGAGTTCGAATGCTACGACGTGGGCCACATCCAGACGGTGGCCTTCTACCTGGCGTCGGGGCGCATCAAGCCGCCGGTCTTCCTGCAGTTCGTGCTCGGCGTGCTGGGCGGCATCGATGCCGCGCCTGAGCAGCTCATGCACATGAAGGCGACGGCCGACCGCTTGCTCGGAGAGGCCTACCGCTTCTCCGTGCTGGCCGCGGGGCGCCACCAGATGCCGCTCGGCACCCTGGGCATCATCCTCGGCGGCAACGTGCGGGTCGGCCTGGAGGACAGCCTGACCATCGGCCGCGGCCGGCTGGCCGAGAGCAACGCTCAGCAGGTCGCCAAGATCCGCCGCATCCTCGAAGAGCTCGGCTACGAAGCCGCGGCGCCCGACGAGGTGCGCGAGATCCTTGCCCTCAAGGGCGGCGACCGGGTGGCCTTCTGATGAGCGGTGCGATGATGAGCGAAGAAGACAGCAGTCCACAGCAGGTGGTCATCCGGCGCGCCGAGGCAACCGATGCCCAGGCCGTGTACGAGCTGGTGGTGGCACTGGCCGAGGCCCGCGACGCGATGGACAAGATGGTTTCCAGCGTCGAGGACATCGTGCGCGACGGCTTCGTTGCGGACCCGGCTTTCGAGGCGCTGATCGCCGAAGTTGGCGGCAAGGCCGTCGGCCTCTGCCTCTACTTCGGCAGCTATTCCACCTGGCGCGGCCAGCGCGGCCTCTATGTGCAGGATCTGATCGTGGCCGAAAACGCCCGCAGCCTCGGCGTCGGCCGCCGCCTGCTGGCCGCGACTGCCGCCCTCGCCAAGGCGCGCGGCGACGGCTACCTGAGGCTGTCGGTCGAGGCCGACAACGCCCACGCGCAGGCCTTCTATCAACGCGGCGGATTCCGCCATTCGGAAGCGGAGCTGATCTACGTGCTGGACGATGCCGACTTCGACGACCTGGCGGGCGGCGCGGCGGAGACCGAAACATGAAGGTCGTCTGCGCCGCCGAGCGCCAGCGCATCCACTATCCGCACAGCTTCCTGGTAAACGGCGCGCAGCAACCCAATCCCGAGGTGCCGGAGCGCATCGACCGCCTGTTGGATGCCGCCAGGGTCGGCGGACACGAGATCCGCGAAGCCGACGACCACGGCCTCGCCCCCATTGCCGCCGTGCATACGCCGGAGTACGTCCACTTCCTGCAGCATATCTACGAACGCTGGGCCCGCATCCCCGGCGCCTCGGCCGAGGTGATTCCCAACATACATCCGGACCGGCGCGAGGCGAGCTACCCGCTCTCCGCCGTCGGGCAGGCCGGCTACCACATGGCCGATACCGCCTGCCCGATCGGCCCGGACAGTTGGGAAGCGATCTATTGGAGTGCCAGCACGGCCGCTACCGCCGCGGGGCTGGTGCGTGACGGCGCGTCCGCCGCCTATGCGCTCTGCCGCCCGCCCGGCCACCACGCCTTCGCCGACCTCGCCGGTGGCTTCTGCTTCGTGAACAACGCCGCGGTAGCCGCCGGCCTGCTGCGCGACAAGCACGCGCGCGTCGCCATCATCGACGTCGACCTGCACCACGGCAACGGCACGCAGGGCATCTTCTACCGGCGCGGCGACGTCTTCACCCTTTCGATCCACGCCGACCCGGCCCGCTTCTACCCCTTCTTCTGGGGCCACGCCCACGAGCGCGGCGCAGGGGCCGGCCTGGGCTGCAATCTGAACCTGCCGTTGCCGCGCGGTTCGGCCGACGCCGCCTTCCTCGAGGCACTCGACCACGGCCTGGAAAGGGTCGCGGCCTTCGCGCCGGGCGCACTGGTCATCGCCCTGGGGCTCGATGCTTTCGAGGGTGACCCTCTCGGCGGGCTGGCGGTGTCGACGGAAGGCTTCGGGCAGATCGGCCGGCGCCTGGCGCGGCTCGGCCTGCCGACGGCGATCGTGCAGGAAGGGGGCTACCTCTGCGCGGCCCTCGGCGACAACCTGATAGCCTTCCTCGCCGGCTTCGAGGCCGGCTGATGCCTTTCCATCCACGGCAGCGCAGCCGTGGTGCGCCCCGAAAAGCCGCGCGGCAAGCTGTTGCAGCTATTCGCCGAGGCCGCCGAGGTCTCACGCGGCTGGCAGGCGTGACACCTTGCAGGAGCGCTGCACAGCACCGGGGGCCTGCGCCCTCAGGAGGCGGCGCGCAGGGACGGCGCGAAACTGGCAGGAACGCCGAAGCGCGCCTCGAAAGCGGCCAGCAGGACAGCGGCGTCGAGCCTCTGCCGCTCGCCCGGCAGGCCGACGGCGATGACATAGCCGCGGAAGTCGACTTCATAGACATAGACGCTGCTGCGGTCGAAGGGCGGCAGCCCGAGCCGCCTCAGCGCCACCGCGTCGCGCGGCCGCAGGCGGTCGCCGACCTTGAGGCGAATCCAGAGGCTCTCCAGGCAGTGCGGGCGGAGGCCGCAGGCCCCGCCGCTCTCTGTGCCCGCCTCTGGGGGCCGATCACGGCGCCGCTCCTTGCACAATCGATTATCCATCCACTCCGGTCCCGTCGCAGGAAGGCGCCGTCTTGCCCCTGTCGACGTCCACCATAGAGGAAATTCGATTTAATGGAAATTATTTCGATTTAACGAAGTTGACGAAAAGCAGGGCCTCGGCGTTGCGCTTGCCGACGGCGGCGATGGCGTGGGCCACGTCGGCCGCATAGCGGGCGGTCCGACCAGGCTGCAGGCGCAGCCGGTCGCTGCCGCAGCGGACCTCGACCTCGCCGCTCAACACGGTGAGTTGCTCCACCGCGCCGCGCTCATGCGGCTTACTGTCGAGCACGCCGCCGGAGCGCAGGACCAGGCGGTAGAGCTCCGACACTCCGGCCAGCTCCGGCGCATTGAGGATGACCAGGCGGTACTTGGCGGCCTGGTTGTCGATCACCGGGCTGTCGACCAGAGAGATCAGACTTTCCCGGCCGTCTTCGCCCTGCAGGGCCGGGCCGTCGCCACCGAACAGCTCAAGTGGATCCAGCGCCAGCGCCTTGGCCACGTTCCACAGGGTCGAGAGGGTAGGATTGGTGGTGCCGCGCTCGACCTGGGACAGCACGGACTTGGAGACTCCGGCCGTCTTGGCCAGATTCTCCAAAGTCATGCTCCGCTCCAGGCGGGCGCCACGGATCCGCTTGCCGAGGCTGGCCAGATCGGCGCCCGCTTCTTTGCCGCTCATCACGCTTTCCCAGGTCATGGGGTGGCTCAAGGAAGGTGGTATCACGTTTCGCCGCAGGAGACATTCGCTTCCCACAGCCAGTGCCGGGAGCTCGGAAGCGGGCAGCGGCAGGAGCAGATCTAGCCGGGCTTGAATTCGCCTGCCAGCCCCTCCACGCCGCGCAGCAGGATCGAGAGGTCGGCGCCGACCGCGGTGAAGAGCGTGCCGAGTTCCATGCAGCGCCGTGCGAAGGTGATGTCGTAGGTCAAGATGCCGGCGGCCTTGCCGGCGCTGCGCACCCGTCTGATGGCGTCCTCGATGGCCGCGATGACTTCGGGATGGAACAGCTCGCCCGGGTGGCCGAGGCTGGCCGAGAGGTCGCCCGGACCGATGAAGATGCCGTCGACGCCCTCGACCGCCGCAATCGCCTCGATGGCATCCAGCGAGGCGCGTGTTTCCACCTGCACGAGGAGGCAGAGCTCCTCCTCCGCACGCCTGGCGTAGCCCTCCACGCGGCCGAAGCGGCTTGCCCGCGTGAGACCCGCCACACCGCGGATGCCGGCCGGCGGATAGCGCATGGCGGCGACCGCTGCCGCGGCTTCCTCCGCCGACTGCACGTAGGGGATCAGCAGGCTCTGGGCGCCGCAGTCGAGCAGGCGCTTGATCAGCACCGGATCGTTGGACGCCGGCCGCACCACCGGCGAGACATCGTAGGCGGCCGCCGCCTGCAGCTGCGGCAGCACCGTCAGCACGTCGGCGGGCGAATGCTCGGTATCGAGCAGCAGCCAGTCGAATCCGGCGCCGGCCAGCGCCTCGGTGACGAATCCGCCGGGCAGCATGCACCAGAGGCCGACCTGCTGCCGGCCGGCGAGGATCGCCCGCTTGAAGGCGTTCTCGGGAAGGTTCATCTCAGCACCGGCGATCAGAGGAGGTCGGCCGGCAGCACGGCCTCCGGCATGTTCTGGTAGCACACCGGCCGCAGGAAGCGGCGGATCGACAGCGTGCCGACCGAGGTGGCGCCGAAGTTGGTCGAGGCCGGATAGGGCCCGCCGTGCACCATGGCGTCCGCCACCTCCACGCCGGTCGGAAAGCCGTTGGCGAGGATGCGCCCGGCCTTGCGCTCGAGGATCGGCATCAGCGTCTGCGCCGTCTCGGTGTCGCCCTGGTCCATGTGCAGGGTGCAGGTGAGCTGGCCCTGCAGGCTGCGCGCGATCGCCACCATCTCGTCGAAGCCGCTAGCCGCCACCACCAGGCCGAGCGGGCCGAAGACCTCCTCGCCAAGTGCCTCGTTGGCGAGCCAGTCCTTGCCCGTGGTCGTGAAGAGATAGGGCGTGGCGTTGCGCAGGTCGCAGGTCGAGGTCAGCACCTCGCGCACGCCGGCCGAGCCGCGCACACGGTCGCGGCCCTGGCGGTAGGCCGCAGCGATGCCGTCGGTCAGCATGGTCTGGGCCGCGGTCGGCTCCAAGGCCGCCGAAGCCGCGGCGACGAAATCCTGCAGCTCCGGCCCGTCGATGGCGACGGCGATGCCGGGATTGGTGCAGAACTGCCCCGCGCCCATGGTGAGCGATCCGGCCCAGCCCTTAGCGATCTCCCCACCCCTTGCCGTCAGCGCCTGCGGCAGCAGGAACATGGGATTGACCGAACCGAGCTCGCCGAAGAAGGGGATCGGCTCGGGCCGCTGCGCACAGAGGTCGAAGAGCGCCCGCCCGCCGGCGAGCGAGCCGGTGAATCCGACCGCCTTGATGAGCGGATGCTGCACCAGGGCCTGGCCGACGTCGCGCCGGCCGCCCTGGATGAGCGAGAACACCCCGGGATGCAGGCCGCAGGCCTTCACCGCGGCGTCAATGGCCTGGGCGACGATCTCGCCGGTGCCGGGGTGGGCCGAGTGGCCCTTCACCACCACCGGACAGCCCGCCGCCAGGGCCGCGGCGGTATCGCCGCCGGCGACGGAAAAGGCGAGCGGGAAGTTGGAGGCGCCGAACACGGCGACCGGGCCGATCGGGCGCTGCAGGAGGCGCAGGTCCGGGCGCGGCAGCGGCTCACGCTCCGGCAGGGCCTTGTCGTGGCGGCGGTCGAGATAGTCGCCCTTCTCAATGTGCTGGGCGAAGAGGCGGAGCTGGCCTGTGGTGCGGCCGCGCTCGCCGTTGAGGCGGGCCTCCGGCAGGCCGGTTTCCTGGCAGCCGATCTCGGTGATCGCCGCGCCGCGCGCCTCGATCTCGTCGGCGATCCTGTTCAGGAAGGCGGCGCGCTCGGCGCGGCTGGAATAGCCGTAGCTCCAGAAGGCCTCTTCGGCGGCCTTGGCCGCCGCGTCGACCTGCGCCGGAGTGCCGACGGCATAGGCCCGCGCCGAGCCCGAGGCGGGGGCCGAGTCAAAGGTCGCCTTGCCAGCGGTCCAGGTGCCGGCGATCAGGTGCTTTCCGGTGAGGGCCAGATTCATCGTCTCTTCCTTGCTTTAACGGCAGGTTGTGTGGCGGCGGGCGTTCGGGGGCAGCCGCGGTCCGCCTAGTCGAAGTCGTGCAGTTTAGTCATTCGCAGCAAATTGTCGACCGGTGCCGATAATTGTCTCATGCCAGCACGCCGATGGGCCAGGGGACGAATTCGTCCTCGCCGACGCCGAGCGCTTCGCTTTTCGATTTCTCGCCCGAGGCGACCGCGAGCATCTGGCGGAAGATGACCTCGCCCATCTCGTCGAGCGTCGCCGTGCCGTCGACCACGGGGCCGCAGTTGATGTCCATGTCACCGGTCATGCGCTGGTACATCGGCGTGTTGGTCGCCAGCTTGATGGTCGGCGCCGGGAAGGAGCCGAAGCAGGAGCCGCGCCCGGTGGTGAAGCAGATCAGATTGGCGCCGCCGGCGATCTGCCCGGTGGCCGAGACCGGGTCGTAGCCCGGCGTGTCCATGATGACCAGGCCGTGCTCGCTGACCGGCTCGGCGTAGCGGTAGACCTCGTTGATGCTGGAGGAGCCGCCCTTCTTGGCGCCGCCCAAGGCCTTCTCGATGATGTTGGCGAGGCCGCCGGCGTTGTTGCCGGGCGAGACCCGGCCGTTGATCTGGGTGTCGCGGCCTTTGTTGTAGGCGAGCCACCACTCGATGCGCTCAATGAACTTCCGACCGATCTCCGGCGTCTTGGCCCGCGCGGTCAAGGTGTGCTCGACGCCGTAGAGTTCCGGAGTCTCGGAGAGAATCGCCGTGCCGCCGTGGCGCACCAGGAGGTCGACCGCCTTGCCGAGCGCCGGGTTGGCTGAGAGGCCGGAAAAGCCGTCGGAGCCGCCGCACTGCAGACCGACCATGATGTGCTCTGCCGGACAGGGCTCGCGGGCTACCTTGTCGGCCTCCGCCAGCATCTCGCGGACGAGGGCCTTGCCCTCCTCGATGGCGGCGGCGGTGCCGCCGGCCTGTTGCATGGTCACCGTCTTCAGCATCTTGCCGGTGGCGAGGGACTGCTCCTCGAAGAAGCGGGCGAGGTTGTTGCGCTCGCAGCCGAGCGAGCAGACCAGGGCACCGACCACGTTGGGGTGGCGGATGTAGCCGGCCAGGGTGCGGCGCAGCAGGTCCATCGGCTCGCCGGTCATCTCCATGCCGCAGCCCTGTTCGTGCACGAAGGGCACCACGCCGTCGACGTTGGGGTAGCCGGCCAAGCGCTCCTCGTCGAAGTAGTTGGCGATGCGCCGCGCCACCGTGGCCGAGCAGTTCACCGTGATGAAGATGCCGATGTAATTGCGCGTGCCGACGCGGCCGTCTGCGCGGCGGATGCCCTGGAAGGTCGCGCGCTCGGCCGGCGGCAGCAGCTCGGTCGGCCGGTAGTCCTCGGCAAAGCGATAGTCCTTCCGGAAATCGTCCATCAGCACATTGTGGCTGTGCATCCAGCAGCCCGGCGTGATGTCCTCGCCGGCGAAGCCGATGATGGTGTCGTACTTCAGCACCGGCGCGCCCTTGGCGATGGGCCGCGTGGCGATCTTATGGCCCAGCGGCACGTCCTGCAGCGTCGTGACGCCCTCGGCATCGATGAAGCTGCCCCTGGCGATCTCGACGCGGGCGACGACGACGTTGTCGGCCACATCGAGGCGAATGACGGGTGATAGTTCTTGGCTCATGCGGCGTGCAGCAGACCTTTGGTATAGCCCAGAGAGAAGGCGAAGAAGCGCTCGCGGGCAGGATCGAGATCGGAGGCCGGTACGTGGTCGGGGCAGAGGATGCCGCAGTAGCCGACCTGCCGGTAGGCACGCACGGCGGCGGCCATGTCGACGTCACCCTCGTCGGGAAAGCACTCGGAGAAGTCGCAGTAGGCACCCTTGATGTTGCGGAAGTGGACCATGTAGATGCGGTCGCGTCCGCCGATGCGGCGGATCGCCTCCCCCACATAGGCCGAGGGATCGGGCGACATCTCGGCGACGGTGCCCTGGCAGAAGTTGATGCCGTGAGCCCGGCTTTCCGGCGCCAGGTCGAGGTATCGCTCCATGCCCTCGATGGAGCCCACCACATGCTCGACACCGTTCAGCCCGCCCTTCGGAAAGGCTGGATCCTGCGGATGGGCGGCCAGACGAAGGCCCGCCTGCTCGGCCGGCGGCACGATGGCCTCGACGAGTTGCTCCAGCGCCGACCAGGCCTGCACCGCCGTGACGCCGGGGATGTCCTCGGCGACCACCTGCCCGACCGCCTCGGCGGTGCCGACGGCGTTCACCGCGATGTCGGCGCCGGCGCCGCCACCGGGATGACCGACACCCCAGTAGGAGTAGGCGCGATCGGCTTCCGGCGAATAGTCGGCGGCGCGGAAGACGCTCTCCAGCACGCCGCCGCGGCCAAGCCGGCGGCCGGTGCGGGTGATGCCGACCATCTGCAGATTGTACTTCAGCATGCCCAGCCCGCCCTCGGCAGCGGCGCGGATGTCGGCGCGCAGCTTCGCGGCGCGGCGGCAGGCCCGCTCGCGGTCGTAGATCGTGTCGAGCAGGAAGGAGCCGAGATCGAGGGACATGCACTCGACCTGGAGGCCGAAGCCCTCGATCCAGGCGCGGTAGGCGGCGACCTTCCCGGCGTCCCAATTGCCGTCGGCACCCTCCAGCTGGGTGTTGGGGCGCGTGTCGAGCACGACATCAGCCACGCCGAGCTGGGTCGAGAGACGCAGGCGCTCGGACGTCGGGTTGATGATCTGCTCGCCGATATACATGGATCAGCGCCCCTTGGCCTTGCGCCAGGCGGCGAACTTCTCGAGGTTCTCCTGCTTGGTCGCCGGGTAGAGCCCGATGATGCTCTCGCCCCCCTTCACCTGCTCCGAGACGAAGTCCTCGTAGGCGGTCATCTCGGTCGCCTCCTCGGCCACCTCGTCGACCAAGTGCGCGGGGATGACGATGACGCTGTCGTCGTCGCCGATCACGATGTCACCCGGAAAGACCGGGGCGTCGCCGCAGCCGATCGGCACGTTGAGATCGAGCGCCTGGTGGCGCGTCAGGTTGGTCGGCGAGGACGGCCGGTTGTGATAGGCGGGAATCTCCAGCTCGGCGATCTTCATGGCGTCGCGGAAGCCGCCATCCGTCACCACGCCGGCAACGCCGCGCATTTGCAGCCGCGTGATCAGGATGTCGCCGGCCGAGGCGGCGCGCGGGTCCTTGCGGCTGTCCATCACCAGGACGGCGCCCGGCGGGCAGATCTCCACCGCCTTGCGCTGCGGGTGCTCGGGGTTGCGGAACACGTCCAGCTGGTTCAAGTCCTCACGGGCTGGGATGTAGCGCAGGGTGAAGGCGGGGCCGACCATGTTGCGGCCCTTGGCGCGCAGCGGACGGACGTCCTGGATGGTCTGGTTACGCAGGCCACGCTTGAACAAGGCGGTCGCCAGGGTGGCGACGGAGACCTTCATCAGCTTATCGCGGGTTGCTTCGGAAAGTGTGTTTTCAGTCATCTCGCTTGCTATCGGTCCTCGTTGCAGGGTCACGGGCGGCGGCCGAACTCGGCCGTCTCGCGAGTCCAGGATGCGGCGGCCTCGCTGAGGGTCAATCCCAGGCCGGGTCGATCGGGCACGATCATGCGGCCGCCGCGAATCTCGAGCCGCTCGTTGAACACCGGCTCGAGCCATTCGAAGTGCTCGACCCAGGGCTCGCTGGCATAGGCTGCCGCCAGATGCAGGTGGATCTCCATCACCATGTGCGGTGCCAGATCGACTCGGCTGAGTTCCGCCAGGGTGCAGATCTTCAGGAAAGGCGTGATGCCGCCGACCCGCGGGGCATCGGCCTGAATGAAGTCCGCGCCGCCGGCCTGGATCAGCTTCACATGCTCGTCGACGCTCGAGAGCATCTCGCCGGTCGCGATGGGCGTGGCCAGCTCGGCCGCGAGGGCGGCGTGGCCCTCGAAGTCATGGGCGTCCAGAGGCTCCTCGATCCATACCAGGTTCAAAGGCTCGACGATGCGCCCGAAGCGCAGCGCGGTGGTCCGGTCCCACTGCTGGTTGGCGTCGATCATCATGGGAACGTCGGCGCCAAGATGGTCGCGCAGGGCCTCGATGCGCTGCAGGTCTATCATCGGGTCGGGCTGGCCGACCTTCAGCTTGATGCCGCCGATGCCGCGCTCCAGGGAGGCGGAGGCGCGCTCCTTCATCTCGGCTATGTCGGAGGAAAGATAGCCGCCGGAAGAATTGTAGCAGCGCACGGAATCGCGCTGCGCCCCGAGCAGCTTGGCGAGCGGCAGACCGGCCCGCCGGGCCTTCAGGTCCCAAAGCGCGGTGTCGAAGGCGGCGATGGTCTGTACCGCCAGGCCGGCGCGGCCCAGCGACGCACTCCACCAGGCGAGCTTGTCCCACAGCCGGGCGATATCGTTCGGATCCTCGCCCACCAGCCCCTCGGCGAGATCCCGCGCGTAGGCCAGCATGGCCGGCCCGCCGACGCGCAGAGTATAGCTGAAGCCGAGACCGCGGTATCCCTCGGCCGAGGCGATCTCGACGACCAGCAGGGCGACTTCCGTGAGCGGCCGCTGGCGCCCTGTCAGGACCTTCGCGTCGTTGATCTCGCGGCCGAGCGGGACGACGACCAGCGAAGCGCCGACCCAGACGATACGGTCCTGCGAGGCGATCCCCGCCTCCAGGCCTGCCGCCTTGGGATTGGCCGCGATCAGTCTCTTCTTCTGCGCGTCAGCCGACATCGCGCCGCCCTCAGTTGATATCCGGCTCGCCGACCGGCGGGCCGAACTCGGTTCTCAGGAAATCAAAGTCGCAGCCCTTGTCGGCCTGCTCGATGTGCTTGGAGAACATCCAGCCGTAGCCGCGCCCGTAGCGCGGCGGCGGCGGGGTCCATTCGGCGCGCCGCCGCTGCAGCTCCTCCTCCGACACCCGCATGTTGAGCGAGCGATTGGGAACGTCGACCTCGACGATATCGCCGGTCCGCAGCAGCGCCAGCGGCCCGCCGATGTAGGCCTCCGGCGCAACGTGCAGCACGCAGGCGCCGTAGGAAGTGCCGGACATGCGCGCGTCGGACAGCCTGAGCATGTCGCGATGGCCCTGCTTCAACAGCGCCTTGGGCATCGGGATCATGCCCCACTCCGGCATGCCGGGGCCGCCCTGCGGTCCGGCGTTGCGCAGCACCAGCACGGTGCCGGGGTCGATCTCCAGCTCCTCGTCGTCGATGATCTTCTTCAGCTCGGGGTAGCTGTCGGCGACCAGTGCCGGTCCGGCGTGCTTGTAGAACTTCGGATCGCAGGCCGCCGGCTTGATGACCGCGCCGTCGGGTGCGAGGTTACCCTTCAGCACGGCAAGCGAGCCCTCATGGTAGACCGGCTTGTCGAGGGGGCGGATGACGTCGTCGTTGTAGACCTCCGCACCTTCCAATCCCTCGCCGAGAGTCTTGCCGGAGACCGTCAGGACCGAGCGGTCGAGCTTGTCCCCGAGGTTCTTCATCAGGCCGCGGAGGCCGCCGGCATAGAAGAAATCCTCCATCAGGTAGTCCTTGCCGGCCGGCCGTACGTTGGCGATTACGGGTGTCGTGCGACCGATGCGGTCGAGATCTTCGAGGTTCAGGGCGAGGCCTGCGCGCCGCGCCATGGCGATCAGGTGGATGATCGCATTGGTCGAGCAACCCATCGCCATGGCCACCGTGACGGCGTTGGTCACCGCGGCCTGGGTGACGATCCGGTCCGGGGTCAGATCCTCCCACGCCATCTCGACGATGCGCCGGCCGGCGGCCGCGCACATGCGCTGGTGGTTGGCGTCGGCGGCGGGAATCGAGCTGGCACCGGGCAGCGTCAGGCCGAGGGCTTCGGCGATAGCCGTCATGGTGGAGGCGGTGCCCATGGTCATGCAGTGGCCATAGGAGCGCGCGATGCCGCCCTCGACGCCGACCCATTCCTCCTGGCTGATCTTGCCCGCCCGGCGCTCGTCCCAGTACTTGAAGGAGTCGGTGCCGGAGCCGAGCACCTGGCCGCGGTAGTTGCCGCGCAGCATCGGACCGGCGGTCACGTAGATGAAGGGAAGGCCCATCGAGAGGGCACCCATCACCAGGCCCGGCGTGGTCTTGTCGCAGCCGCCCATCAGCACGGCGCCGTCGACGGGGTGGGAGCGCAGCAGCTCCTCGGTCTCCATCGCCAGCATGTTGCGGTAGAGCATCGTGGTGGGCTTCACGAAGTTCTCCGACAGCGACAGCGCCGGCAACTCCATCGGAAAGCCGCCCGCCTGGAAGACGCCGCGCTTGATGTCCTCGACGCGGTGCTTGAAATGCATGTGGCAGGGCTGGGCATCGGACCAGGTATTGAGGATGGCGATGACCGGCTTGCCTTGCCAGTCCTCCGGCGCATAGCCCATCTGCATGGTGCGCGAGCGATGCCCGAAGGAGCGGAAGTCGTCGGGCGCCATCCAGCGGGCGCTGCGCAGTTCGCTATACTGTCTTTTTCTTGTGGTCACAGCAGTCATTTCACCCTTCGATCAGGCAAAGCCACGGGCCAGCACGAACATCATACCGATAAGCACCGCCGCCACCACCAGACCAGTGATCCAGGGCCAGAAGCCGTAGGCGTTGAGGTCTGCCTTGCTGTCGCGTCCGATCATATCGTTCTCCTCGCGGGCGTTGCTCAATTGCCCAGAGCTTCGGGCAGCCAGAGCGCGATTTGCGGGAACATCATCACCAGGATCAGGCCGACGATCTGCAGCCCGATGAAGGGAATGACGGAAATGAAGATCTCCTGCAGGCTGACGTCCTTCGGCGCCACCGACTTCAGCCAGAAGCAGGCCGGGCCGAAGGGAGGCGAGAGGAAATAGATTTGGATGTTCATGACGAAGAGCACACCGAACCAGATCTTCGCCTGGTCCTCTGTGAGCCCCAGTTCCGGCGCCAGGGACATCACGACGGGGGCGAAGACCGGCACCGTGATGAAGACGATGGCGATCCATTCCATGAAGGTGCCGAGAACGACCAGGATCGCCATCATTACCAGGATGACGCCCATGGCCGGCAGGCCAAGGTCGAGGAACAGCGAGCGCATGAAGTCGCCGCCACCGACCAGGTTGAAGATGCCGACGAAGGATACCGCGCCGATGATCAGCCAGATGATGGTGCCGACCGTCGTCATCGAGCCGAGCAGCGCGGCCTGCAGCACCGACCACTTCATCTCGTGGCGCACCGCGGCCACCACCATGGCGCCGATGCAGCCGACCGCGGCGGCCTCCGTCACCGAGGCGATGCCGCCGTAGATCGACCCCATGACGGCGCCGATGAGGGCGATGCAGAGCACGACGGCGTACATCCGCGCGCGCGACAGCTTGTTGGACTTGCCCGTCATGGCCTCGACTTCCTTGGCGGTCGGGGCGAGTGCCGGGTTGATGTTGACCCGCGCCAGGACGTAGAGCGCGTAGAACACCGCCAGCATGATGCCGGGCACGGCTCCGGCCATGAAAAGGTCGCCGATGCCGACCTCCGCCGACAGGCCGTAGACGATCATGATGATCGACGGCGGTATGAGGGTCGCCAGCGCACCGGAGGCGCAGATCAGGCCGATGGTGAGCTTGCGGTCGTACCCGAGGCGGAACATCTGCGGCAGGGCGACCAGGCCCAACATGACGATCTCGCCGCCCATCACGCCGGACATGGCGGCCAGGATCACCGCCACCACGACGGTCTGCACCGCTACGCCGCCGCGCAGGTTGCCGGCGAAGATCGACATGGCGTCGAAGAGATCCTCGGCGAGGCCGGCGCGCTCAAGAATCGAAGCCATGAGCACGAAAAAGGGGATCGCCACCAGCGTGTAGTGATCGAGCAGGCCGGCCGCGTTGGTGGAGACGAGATAGAGCCCGCGTGGGCCGAAGAAGGCCACGGCCATGAGAACCGAGACGATGAGGGTGACGATGCCGAGCGGCATGCCGGTCATCATCAGCGCCACCAGCAGGATCACCATGACGAGCGAGATGGTGCCGAGGTCGTAGGAGCGCATATCGAGCGCCTGGCTCGGGTCGAGCATGGCTCCCAGGCTGGCAAAGAAACCCTGGACCGTGCCGAAGACGCTGTCGGCGCCGCCGAAGTGGCCGAGCAGCGCGACGACGAAGTAGAAAGCCATCA
>WHTV01000036.1 GCA_009377535.1 Kiloniellaceae bacterium | reverse complement strand
CATCGCCTGCGCGTTGGTCGGCGTGCTGGTCGGCATCGCCGCCTTGACCGGCGTCGCCGGCAAGCTGGCCGGCGCCATCGTCGCGCTATCGGGCGGCAACCTGATTGTCGCCCTGCTGCTGACCATGGTCGCCTGCATCGTGCTGGGCACCGGGCTGCCGACCATCCCCAACTACATCATCACCTCCTCGATCGCCGGTCCGGCGCTGCTGGCCCTCGGCGTGCCGCTGATCGTCAGCCACATGTTCGTATTCTACTTCGGCATCCTCGCCGACCTCACGCCGCCGGTGGCGCTGGCCTGTTTCGCCGCCGCGCCGATCGCCCGCGAGAGCGGGCTGAAGATCGCCGGCGAGGCCATGAAGGTCGCTGCCGCCGGCTTCATCATTCCCTTCATGGCGATCTACACCCCGGCCCTGATGCTGCAGGACGGCGGTCCCTTGGCGGCGGACTACGGCTACCTGTCCGCCGTCGTCTACATCGTCGTGAAGGCGGTGTTGGCCATCGGGCTCTGGGGCGCTTCGGTGATCGGCTACCTCGGCCGGCCGCTGACCTGGCCGCAGCGGGGGCTCGCCCTGGCGGCCGCCTTCACCCTGATCGCCGCCTTGCCGATGACCGACGGCGTCGGCTTCGCCCTGACACTGCTCTTTGCGGGCTGGGCCTGGCTCTCCCTGCGCGCCGCCCGGCAGGCCGCCGGCGCCGAATGAGCGCGATCTGCATTGTCGCCGCCGGCAAGTCTCTGACCCTCGCGGCCGCCGCGTTCACCCTGTCGTGGACCCACTCCGTCGAGCGCACGCAGTGGCACGAGGACTGGGCGGCGACGCCGGCCGGCCTCGTGCTGACCGAGGCCCGGGTGAAGGGCTCCGGCGCCGGCATGGACCCTGGCGAGGGCGCGCGCCTGGAGGACGGCTGGTGGGTCTGGGCACCCCAGGCACCGGCGGTACCGCAGCTGGTGCTGGCGGCCTCCGGCGCCACGATCTCGCCCTGGCGGCTGTGCACCGTAGAGGGCTGCCTCGACCTCGGTGCGGCTGCCGGCGATCCCGTCGTCATCGCGGCCTGCCCGAAGTAGCCCGGCGTCAGCCTTCCAGCTCGAAGATCAGGGTCGAGAGTGGCGGCAGCAGGATCTCGATGGAATCGGGCCGCCCGTGGCAAGGGACAGGTCGGCTGTGGACGCCGCCGAGGTTGCCGCGGCCCTGGCCGCCGTAGTCGGCGGCGTCGCTGTTGATGCGCTCGGCCCAGCGCCCGGCCGCCGGCACGCCGAGGCGCCAGGCGGCGCGTTCCACCGGCGTAAAGTTGCAGACCACCACCACGGGCCGGGCGCCGTCCCGGCCACGCCGCACCCAGGCGAAGACCGACTCGGCGGCGGCATTGGCCTCGATCCATTCGAAGCCGGCCGCCTCGCAGTCCAGCTCGTGCAGCGCCGGGCTGGCGCGGTAGAGCCGATTGAGGTCGCGGACCAGCGCCTGCACGCCGGCGTGGCGGGGGTCGCTCACGAGGTGCCAGTCGAGGCTGCGGTCGTGGTTCCACTCGCCGGGCTGGGCAAACTCCTGGCCCATGAACAGCAGCTTCTTGCCCGGATGGCCCCACATGAAGGCGAAGTAGGCGCGCAGGTTGGCGAAGCGCGCGGCCGCGTCGCCCGGCATCTTGGTCAGCAGCGATCCCTTGCCGTGCACCACCTCGTCGTGGCTCAGGGGCAGCACGAAGTTCTCCGTGAAGGCGTAGTGCAGCCCGAAGGTCATCTGGTGGTGATGGTGGCGCCGATGCACCGGGTCGAGGCGCATGTATTCCAGGGTGTCGTTCATCCACCCCATGTTCCACTTGTAGCCGAAGCCGAGACCGCCGGCATGGGTCGGCTGCGAGACCGCGGGAAAGGAGGTCGACTCCTCGGCCAGCGTCATCACGCCGCCGGCTTCGCCGTAGACCACTTCGTTCATGCGCCGCAGGAAGGCGATGGCCTCCAGGTTTTCGCGCCCGCCGTGGACGTTCGGCACCCACTCGCCCGCGCGGCGCGAGTAGTCGCGATAGAGCATGGACGCCACGGCATCGACGCGCAGGCCGTCGAGGTGATGCTCCTTCACCCAGTAGAGCGCGTTGGCGATGAGGTAGTTCTGCACCTCGCGCCGACCATAGTTGTAGATCAGGGTGTTCCAGTCCTGGTGGAAGCCCTCGCGCGGATCGGCGTATTCGTAGAGCGCGGTGCCGTCGAAGCGGCCGAGACCGTGTGCATCGCTGGGGAAGTGACCGGGCACCCAGTCGAGGATGAGGCCCAGGCTGGCGCCGTGGCAGGCCTCGACGAAGTCGCGGAACTCGTCGGGCGTGCCGTGGCGGATGGTCGGGGCGTAGAGCCCGATGGGCTGGTAGCCCCAGGAGCCGTCGAAGGGGTACTCGGTGATCGGCAGCATCTCGATGTGGGTGAAGCCCATGTCACGGACATAGGGCACCAGCCGGTCGGCCAGATCGTGGTAGCTGAGCGGCCGGCCGGCCTCGCCGGCGCGCTGCCAGGAGCCGAGGTGCACCTCGTAGACGCTCATCGGGCGGTCGCGCCGCCCGGCCTCGGCGCGCCCGGCCATCCAGGCCTCGTCGCACCACCGGCGCCCGCCGAGGTCGCGCACCACCGAGGCGGTCGCCGGCGGGTGCTCGGCGCCGAAGCCGACCGGATCGGCCTTCAGCGGCAGAACGGCGCCGTCGGCGCCCTTGATCTCATATTTGTAGTGCGCCCCTTCGCCGACCTCGGGCAGGAAGATCTCCCACACGCCGGTCGCGCCGCGCCGGCGCATGGGGTGGCGCCGGCCGTCCCAGTGGTTGAAGCTGCCGACGACGGAGACGCGCTGGGCGGCGGGCGCCCAGACGGCAAAGTGCACGCCGGCGATGCCGTCCAGCGTCATGACATGGGCGCCGAGCACCTGCCAGAGGCCAAGGTGCGAGCCCTCGCCGATGTAGTGCTCGTCCATCTCGCCCAGCACCGGGCCGAAGCGGAAGGGGTCGTGTTCCTCCCACTCGGCGCCGGCAGCGCGCAGGCGCAGGCGGTAGGCGCCGGGATCGGCCTTCAGTTCGGCGGCGAAGAGGCCTTCCGGGCCGGCGCGGTCGAGCGGCACGGGCTTGCGCCGCGACGGCGCCGGCAGCATCTCGATTTCTTCCACGCCGGGTCGGAAGATCCGCAGCACCCAGCGGTCCGCGCCGAGCCGGTGAGGCCCGAGATAGCCGAAGGGATCGCCGTGCGCGCCGGTGGCCAGCGCCGCGGTCTGCCCCGGATCCGCGAGGCCCTCGGTCGGCGGGTCTTTGCGGTGCTTGACCATTCGCAACTTCAGAAGGCCGGCTCGGCGTTCCAGATGTCGCGGGCGTAGCCGCGGATCGTGCGGTCGGAGGAGAACCAGCCCATGCGGGCGGTGTTCAGCACGGCGCTGCGGGTCCAGGCGTCGCGGTCGCTCCAGGCGGCCTCGACCCTGCTTTGGGCGTCCCAGTAGGCACCGAAGTCGGCTGCCACGAGGAACCAGTCGTTGCTGCGCAGGTTGTCGACCAGCCCGGCATAGCGCTGGGGGTCGTCCGGCGAGAAGATGCCCGCGGCGATCTGATCGAGCACCTCGGCGAGGCGCGGTTCGGCGGCGATGTAGGCGTCGGGGTCGTAGCCGTTCTCCCGCAGATCGGCGACCTGGTCGGCGGTCAGGCCGAAGATGAAAATGTTGTCCGCGCCGACCGCCTCGGCGATCTCGATGTTGGCGCCGTCGAGCGTTCCGATGGTAAGGGCGCCGTTCATGGCCAGCTTCATGTTGCCGGTGCCCGAGGCCTCCATGCCGGCGGTGGAGATCTGCTCGGAGAGATCGGCGGCGGGAATCAGCAGCTCGGCCATGGAGACGTTGTAGTTCGGCGGATAGACCACCTGCAGGCGGCCGGCCATCAGCGGGTCGGCGTTGATCGTCGCGCCGACGTCGTTGATCAGCTTGATGATCTGCTTGGCCATGGCGTAGCCCGGGGCGGCCTTGCCACCGAAGATCTTCACCCGTGCGGGCCGCTCCGCCTCCGGATCGCGGCGGATCTCGTTCCACAGCGCGACGGCGTGCAGAATGTTCAGCAGCTGGCGCTTGTATTCGTGGAGGCGCTTGATCTGGATGTCGAAGATCGCATCGGGATCGACCGCCACACCCAGGATGCCGTGCAGGTGGTCCGCCAGGCAGAGCTTGTTGTCCCGCTTGGCGGCGGCGAAGCGCTGACGGAAGCCGGCGTCTTCGGCCAGCGGCACCAGTCCCTGCAGCCGATCCAGGTCGGTCACCCAGTCGTCGCCGATGCTCTCGTGCAACAGGCCACGCAGTGCGGGATTGCAGTTGTAGATCCAGCGCCGCGGCGTGACGCCGTTTGTCTGGTTGACGATGCGCTCGGGGTGCAGCGCATGGAGCTCCTTGAAAACGGTCTGCTTCATCAGCTTGGTGTGCAGCGCCGAGACGCCGTTGACGCGCCGTGCGCCGATGAAGGCGAGGTTGCCCATGCGCACCTCCTGCCCGTCGAGGATGCTCACGCTGTCCGGGCGCCGCACTGAGTTGGCGTGATGCGCGTCGATCTGCTCGATCAGCTGCAGGTGGCGCGGCAGCACGCGCCCCATGAGGTCGATCGGCCAGCGCTCCAGCGCCTCGGGCAGCAGCGTGTGGTTGGTGTAGTGCAGGCAGTTGCGCGCGATTTCGAAGGCCGCGGCGAAAGGCTGCCCGTGCAGGTCGACCAGCAGGCGGATCAGCTCCGGAAAGGCGATGGCCGGATGCGTGTCGTTCAGCTGGATCGCGATGGTCTGCGGCAGCTTGGTGACATCGCCCTGCTGCGCCAGGTAGCGGCGCAGGATGTCGGCCAGGGACGCGGCGGTGAAGAAGTACTCCTGCTTCAGCCGCAGCAGCTTGCCCTGCTCGGTGGTGTCATCCGGATAGAGCACGCGGCTGATGGTCTCGGTCAGCACCGAAGGCGCCACCGCCGCCAGGTGGTCGCCCCTGTTGAAGGGCTCCAGGTCGAACTCGCGCTCCGCCTTGGCCGACCACAGGCGCAGGGTATTGGCCCAACGGCCGCGCCAGCCGGGAACCGGCGTGTCGTAGCCGACGGCGAGGACGGTTTCCTCCGGCCGCCACACGACGGTGCCGTTTTCCTTGGCCAGCTCGCCACCGAAGCTGATGCGATAGCGGGTCTCCGGACGCTCGAACTCCCAGGGGTGGATCTGGCGCAGCCAGTCCTCCGCCTCCTCGGTCTGCCAGCCGTCCTCGAAAGACTGGCGGAACAGGCCGTGGTCGTAGCGGATGCCATAGCCGTAGGCGGCGAGCCCCACGGTCGACATCGAATCGAGGAAGCAGGCGGCGAGCCGCCCGAGACCGCCGTTGCCAAGCGCCGCGTCGGGTTCGTCGGTCAGCATGGCGGCGTAGTCGACGTCGAACGCGGTCACCACGTCGCGGAGCGTCTCGTCCAGGCCCAGATTGGAAATGGCGTCCTCCAGCAGGCGGCCGATGAGAAACTCCATCGACAGGTAGCAGACGCGCTTGTGACGACCGGCGCGGATGCGCTCGGTGGTCTCGAACCAGGGGGCGATCACCAGGTCGCGGATGGCGCGCGACACCGCCAGGCGCCAGTCGGTCAGCGTCGCGGCGGCGGGATTCTTCCCCACGGTGTAGCGCAGGTGATACTCGATCGAGCTGCGCAGGACACCGGCGTCGGGCCGGCTGTCGGGATGGAGGGCGACGGGTTCGGTCTGCATGGATTCCTCAACAAGTACATTGCGATGGCATGGCGGGGCCGATCGCTGCGTTAGGCTGATATTTCAGGCGGCAGTGGCGACCTTCTTCACAAGCAGTTTCTGGTCGGGCGAGAACTGGCGGATCAGGGGCAGGATGGCCGCACCGCAGACCCGCGCCTTGGGGCCGATGCTGCCGTGGCGCAAGGCGACGGGGCTGGTGCCGGTCAGGTCCATCCCCCGCAGGGCTTTGCCGACGTCCTGCACCAGGGCCTCGAGCTGCGGCGGGTGCAGCATGGCGTCGATCACCACGCCTTCGAAGTCAATGACGCTGACGGCGGCCGCGATGGCCTGGGCGATCGGTCGGGCGGCGCCTTGCCGCCAGTGCGCGAAGGCCTGGGCCGCGCGCGGGTCGCCCAGGCGGTCGGCGATCATGCCGGGATCGTCGATGCCGGCCGCCCGCAACGCGTTTTCCAGGCTGAAGAGAGAGCCCTGGCGGATGATCTGCTCCTCGCCGCCCCCGGGCGTTGCCACCGGCATGGAACCGATGGCGCCGGCGTTGCGCTGGGAGCCTTCGAAGAGTTGGCCGTTTATGACCACGCCGCCGCCGATGAAAGTGCCGACGTAGATGTAGAGCGCGCTCGAGAAGGTGAGCGCGCTGCCGAGCACCATCTCGGCCGCGCAGGCCGCGGTCGCGTCGTTGTAAATCTCCACCGGCAGGTCGGCGATCTCCGCGATCAGCGCAGCGACGTCGACCTCGTCCCAATCCATCAGATCGGCCGGGTCGAGGCCCATGATGTCGGTCCAGCCGGAGATCTGGCCCGGCATCGCGACCCCGATGCCGAGGATGCGCCCGCGCAGCAGATCGTCGGTGTCCTGCAGCAGCGCGGACAGCTCCCGGCGCAGCAGCACGGCCACTTCCTTCTGCCGCGGGGCCAGATAGGCGAAGCGCTTGTACTCGATCGCCTGGCCGTGGAAGTTGACCAGCATGAGCTCCAGGCTGCGCCGCCCGATCTTCACGCCGAGCGAGAGCACGCCGTTGGCGTTCAGCGCGATCGGCGTGTGGGGCTGGCCCACCTTGCCGCGCACCTTCTTCTCCTTGCGGACCAGCTTTTCCTTCAGGAGCGCGTTGACGATGACGGAAACCGCCTGGGCGCTGAGGCCGGTCAGTCGCGCGATCTCGGCCTTCGGCAGCGCGCCCGACTGGCGGATCAGGTTGAGGATCATCCGCTTGTTGTAGGCGCGCAGGCCAAACTGGTCGCCGCCGCGAATCTGGTGCTCGCCTTGCATCGTCTTCAACCCGCTTCTCGCTTCGGTTGCGCGGCCCCGCGCTTGCGGTTTATCCGACTGGTCCAGCATGCAATCTCCCCGCCTAGCAGGCAAATAATTCTTGGTGATTTATTTTTTATTCGCTGGCGCATTCGCCGCTGTTCAAGTGCGCACGTCCGGTCCGTCGCGGCCCAGCCGGCCGGCGATCCCGGCGATCTCCCCGGCCGCCGCGACGACCTCGGCCAGCATCACCTGCGGGTCGCCGTCCAGGCGTGCCGGGTCGTCTTCGAAGCGTTCTAGATAGACGCGCAGCGTCGCCCCCACCGTGCCGGTGCCGGAGAGGCGGAAGACCGCGCGGGCATTTTCCTGGAAGAAGACGCGCAGGCCCTGGCCCGTCGTCGTCGAGCCGTCGACAGGGTCGGTGTAGGCGAAGTCGTCGGCGGCGCTGACCGTCAGGCCGGCGAAACTTTGCTCAGGCAGCCCGGCAAGGCCTGCGCGCAGGTCCGCCATCAGGGCTTCGGCGGCGTCCTTGTCGACGCCCTCGTAGTCGTGGCGCGTGTAGTAGTCGCGCCCGTAGTCGCGCCAGTGCTGCTGCAGGATCGCGGCGACGGACTCGCGGCGGCGGGCCAGGATGTTGAGCCACAGCAGCACCGCCCAAAGGCCGTCCTTCTCGCGCAGATGGTCGGAGCCGGTGCCGGCGCTCTCCTCGCCGCAGAGCGTCACCAGCCCGGCATCCAGCAGGGTGCCGAAGAACTTCCAGCCGGTGGGCGTCTCAAAGGCGTTGATGCCGAGGCTCTCGGCGACGCGGTCGGCGGCGCGGCTGGTCGGCATGGAACGCGCCACGCCTTTCAGGCCGGCGGCGTAGCCCGGCGCCAGCCGGGCATTGGCGGTCAGCACCGCCAGGCTGTCGGAGGGCGTCACGTAGACGCCGCGGCCGAGAATCAAGTTGCGGTCGCCGTCGCCGTCGGAGGCGGCGCCGAAATCCGGCGCGTCGGGACCCATCATCAGGTCCACCAGCGGCTTGGCGTAGACCGGGTTGGGATCGGGGTGGCCGCCGCCGAAGTCGGGCAGCGGCGTCGCATTCACGACGCTGCCGGCGGGCGCGCCCAGTTCGTCCTCCAGGATCGCCTTGGCGTAGGGGCCGGTCACCGCGTGCATGGCATCGAAGCGCAGGGTGAAACCCGAGGCGAAGAGATCGCGAATTGCCCCAAAGTCGAACAGCGAGCGCAAGAGGTCGGCATAGATCGCCACCGGGTCGATGACCTCCACCGCCAGGCCGCCCAACTTGGTTTCGCCGCAGACCGACAGATCGACCTCGCCGGCACCCTCCAGGATGCGGTACTCGCCGATCTCGGAGCTGCGCTTGTAGATCGCTTCGGTGATGCCCTCTGGCGCCGGGCCGCCTGCCGGAATGTTGTACTTCAAGCCGAAATCGCCGTCCTCGCCCGCCGGGTTGTGGCTGGCGGAGAGGATGAGGCCGCCGTCCGTCTTGCGCGCGCGGATCACGGCCGAGGCGGCGGGGGTCGAGAGGATGCCGTTCTGCCCCACCAACACCCGCGCGGCGCCATTGGCTGCAGCCATCTTCAAGATGGTCTGAATCGCCTGGCTGTTGAAATAGCGCCCGTCGCCGCCGAGGGTCAGCGTCTTGCCCATGACGCCGCCGATGGCCTCGAAGATCGACTGCACATAGTTCTCCAGGTAGGCCGGCTGCATGAATACGCGGGTCTGCTTACGCAGGCCGGAGGTGCCGGGTTTCTGGCCTTCGATCGGCGTGGTCTGGACGCTATTCACTGCCACTGCTACGTCTCCTCTGGGCTGGTGGTAGGGCTCGCGGGCGAAGAGAAGAGCGCGGAGAGAAACGTCAGACCCGGATGCCCGGCCAGGGCGTCGACGTCGATCGGATAGCGGCGGCGCCAGTTCGGATGTTCGTCGGTGGTGCCCGGGAGGTTCTGCTGCTCGAGGCTGCCGAGCGCGTCGTCGAGCTGGACCGCGACGAGGCTGGAGCCGGCCCGCGCCAGCAGGCGGTGCACCGCGTCGGCGACGGCATCGTCGGCCTCGGGCGGCGACGCGGCGGGATCGAGCCCCTCCGGCGCCAGGCCTTCGTCGTGCAGCAGCTGCGCCAGGCCCCTGCGGGCGGCGGCGCGCTCGCCCTGCTCGGCCTCGCGCGCGGCGGCATCGTTGCCGTTTATCTCGTGGCGGCGGTCGATATCCCAGCCGGACCACCAGCCGCGCAGCGTCGGCGTGTCGTGGGTGCCGAAGCTGGCGAGCGTGGTTTGGTGGTAGGCCGCCGGGGGACGGAAGCGGTGATTCTCCTTCTCGAACTGCGTGACGGCGCAGCCCAGCAGGCCGGCCTCGGCCAGACGCTCCCGCAGGCCCGGCGGCACCGAGCCGAGGTCTTCTCCGACCACGACGCAGCCGGCGCGCCAGGCCTCCAGGCGGATCAGCGCCAGCAGGGGCTCCTGGGGATAGCTGACGTAGCCGCCGGGGGCGCCGTCCTGCGGCACCCAGAAGCTACGCCGCACGCCGAGGATATGGTCGATGCGGACGATCCCGGCGTGGGTCATGGCGGCGCGCAGCATTGCGACGAAGGGCCGGTAGGCCGCGGCCCGCAGGCCCGTCGGATTGAACGGCGCCAGCGCCCAGTTCTGGCCCAGCGGGTTGAAGGCGTCTGGCGGCGCGCCGAGCGACGCGCCCTCGGCGAAGCAGGCCGGCGCAGACCAGGTGTCGACGCCGCCCGGGCGAACGCCAACCGCGAGGTCGAGATAGAGGCCGAGGCCCATGCCGGCGTCCCGCGCGGCCGCTTGCGCCGCCGCAATCTGGCGGGCCGCCAGCCACTGCAGCCAGGCGTGGTAGCGCACCTCGGCGGCATGGTCGGTGGCGAAGGCGCGCACCGCCGGGCTGTCGACATGCTGCAGTGCCTCCGGCCAGCCGCGCCAGTCGGCGCCGTGCTTCCGCGAGATGGCCTCGAAAAGCGCGAACCACTCGACGGCCCGGCCGTCGTCGCCCCGGCGCCAGGCGGCGAAGGCCTCGGCGGCCCCGCCGGGCGTGCACTCGAAGTCCGCAAAGAGCATCCGCAAGGCCTGCGTTCCCAAGGTCTCGGCCGCGGCGTAGTCGACCAGTGCCGCTTGCCGTGCCGCCGCCAGGCGCTCGGCGTTGTCGCGCAGCAGCTGTTGCGTCCGCGCCGAGGCGGCGTAGCCCGGCACCGCGTCGACGGCGATGTGGCGCGGCTCGAAGGCGGTGCGACAGGAAGGGGTGTAGGGGCTGACGCCGTCGCACGCGACGCCGCGCGCGTGCACCGGATTGATGCCGATGAAGTCGGCGCGGAGCTCCGCGAGCTGCGTGGCGGCCATGGCGAGGTCTGCATAGTCGCCGACGCCGAGGTTGCGGGCCGAGCATAGCCCGTAGAGCGCGGCCGTGACCCCCCAGGCGCGCGGGCGGCCGAGCACATCGGCGACCCCGGGCGCCTGGGTCGGCGCGGCGATGACCAGGCAGCTCTCGTTGCCGACCGCCAAGCGGTGCATTCCGGCGGGCGGCGTGAGGACGATCTCCTCCTCGGCGCGGCCCTCTTGCGCCTCGCCGCCGTCAAGCTCCAGGCGCCAGTCGACCGGGCCGGCAAGGGGCAGGCGGATTTGCCTGCCGGCGGTGACCACCAGATCCTCGGGCAGGCGCCGTGCGGCTTGGCGCTCCTGGTGGGCGGCCAGGCTCGCCGCCGCTTCGGCCTCGCTTGCGGCGGCGACGCCCATCGCCGCCAGCAGGGCGCGCTGGGTTTCCGGCGAAATGGCATGAAGCTGTCCGGCGAGATCGTGCCACTCCGGCAGGATCCCTTTGGCCTCGGCCAGCGCCTGCAGGGCGCCGCCGCTCACAGCAGCTCTCCGCTTTCGAAGGCCACCAGGGCTTCGGCCGGAAGATCCTGGCGCTTGTCTCTGCAGACTGATTTCGGCGCTTCCGGCTGGGCGGTGTCGAGCGCGCGCACCCAGACGCGGCCCTTGGGCGGCGCCGGCAGCAGCGTCGTCACCGGCCGGTGCGAGCCGTTGAAGGCCAGCACCACGACGTCGCCGTCGGTGGCGTAGTCGGGCGCTTCGGCCGACTCGCGCAGTACCAGGCAGAAACCTGCGAGGCCAGGATCGCGCCAGTTTACCTGGCCGCCGTGGAGGCCCAGCCACTTCACGTCCTCCTGGCCGTCCTCCCGACGCTTGCGCCCATGCAGGAACCAGGGCTGCCTGAGACAGGGGTGCGCCTTGCGGAAGGCAATCACCCGGCGGGTAAAGCCGAGCAGCGCAGGGTCCGCGGCCGGCCAGTCGACCCAGCTGATCGGGTTGTCCTGGCAGTAGGCGTTGTTGTTGCCCTGCTGGCTGTCGCCGATCTCGTCGCCGGCGCGCAGCATCGGCGTGCCCTGGGCGAGGAACAGTGTTGCCAGCAGGTTGCGCCGCCGCCGGGCGCGCCGCAGGCGAATCTCCGTGTCCTCACTTTCGCCCTCCTCGCCGTTGTTGTCGCTGAAGTTCTCGTCGTGGCCGTCGCGGTTTTCCTCGCCGTTGGCCTCGTTGTGCTTGCCGCTGTAGGTGGTGACGTCGGCCAGGGTGAAGCCGTCGTGGCAGGCGACGTAGTTCACCGACGACCAGCTGCGCCGGCCGTCGCGGTCGAAGGTGCCGGCCGAGCCGAGCAGGCGCTCGGCCATGTTCTGGGCGGCATGGGCATCGCCGCGCCAGAACTTGCGTACGCCGTCGCGGAAGGCGTCGTTCCACTCCGCAAAGGGCGGCGGGAACTCGCCGAGGCGGTAGCCGCCGGGGCCGATGTCCCAGGGCTCGGCGATCAGCTTCACCCGCGACAGCACAGGGTCCTGGCGCAGCGCGTCGAAGAAGCCGCCGGAAGGGTCGAAGCCCTGCGCTTCGCGGCCGAGGGTGGTGGCGAGATCGAAGCGGAAGCCGTCGACCCCCATCGCCTCGACCCACCAGCGCAGGCTGTCCAGCACCAGGCGCAGCACGTAGGGGTGTGCCAGGTTCAGCGTGTTGCCGCAGCCGGTGTCGTTCACATAGAGGCGCTTCTGTCCCTGCTGCAGGCGGTAGTAGGCGGCGTTGTCGAGGCCGCGGAACGACAGGGTCGGTCCGTTCTGGTCGCTCTCGGCAGTGTGGTTGTAGACGACGTCGAGGACGACCTCGAGGCCGGCGGCATGCAGGCGGCGCACCGTCTCGCGGAAGCCGGCCGGACCTGCCGGGCCGAAGTAGCGCGGCTCCGGCGAGAAGAAGCCGATGGTGTTGTAGCCCCAGTAGTTGACCAGGCCCATCTCGACCAGCCGACGGTCGTCGACCAGGGCCTGCACCGGCAGCAGCTCCACCGCGGTGATGCCGAGGGAAACCAGGTGCTCCAACACCGGCGCGGCGGCCAGTGCCTCGTAGCTACCGCGCAGGTCCTCCGGCAGGTCGGGCCACAGTTGCGTCAGGCCCTTGGGGTGGGCCTCGTAGAGGATCGTGTCGGCCCAGGGCGTGTCCGGCCGCTCCGCCGCCGGCACCGGCGGGGGCGGCGCCGTTACCACGCATTTGGGCATCGCCGCGGCGCTGTCGAGGGTCGAGAAGGAGAGATCGCCTTCGGCGGCGGCGGGATCGTACCCGAGAGTGGCGTCGCCCGCGCTGACGCGGTCGGTCAGGGCGCGCGCATAGGGGTCGAGCAGCAGCTTGTGCGGGTTGAAGCGGTGGCCGCGCTCGGGCGTGTAGGGACCGTGGGCGCGCAAGCCGTAGAGCGCGCCGGGGGCGAGTCCCGGCAGGTAGCCATGCCAGACCGGGCCCGTCTTCTCCGGCAGCGGCAGGCGCGCCGTCTCCCGCTGGCCGTCTTCGGAGAACAGGCAGAGCTCGATCTGCGTGGCGTTCTCGGAGAACACCGCGACATTGGCGCCCTCGCCGTCCCAGGTGACCCCGAGCGGCGCCGGCGACCCGGCCCGGAGGTTGCGCGTCGTCTGCGTCTTCATGCGCGGGCCTCGAGCATCTCGGCGTAGACCTTGGCATAGGCTGCGGCCGAGCTTTCCCAGCCGACCGGCTGCTTCATGGCGCGGCGCATCATGGCGGTCCAGAGCTTCCTGTCGGTAAAGGCATCACAGGCGCGCTCGATGGCATCGCCCAGCGCAGCGGCGGTGACAGGCGAGAATTGGAAGCCCGTCGCCACGCCTGCCTCGAGGGCCGCCGCGTTGGCGTCGATCACGGTGTCGGCCAGGCCGCCGGTCCGCGCCACCACCGGCAGGGTCCCGTAGCGCAGGCCGTAGAGCTGCGTCAGGCCGCAGGGCTCGAAGCGCGAGGGCACCAGGATGGCATCGCCGCCGCCCTGCATCAGGTGTGACAGCGCCTCGTCGTAGCCGATGACGACGCCGATGCGGCCGGGGTTGTTGCGCGCCGCCGCGGCGAAGGCTGCCTCTAGGTCGCCGTCGCCGGCGCCCAGCACGGCGAGGTGCGCGCCGCGTGCCAGCAGCCGCGGCAGTGCTTCCAGCAGCAGGTCGAGGCCTTTTTGCCGGGTCAGCCGGCTGACCACGCAGAACAGCGGCCCCGCCCCGCTGTCCTCCAGCCGGAAGCGGTCGGCCAGGGCCTTGCGGCTCTTCGCCTTGGGCGCCAGGCGGCCCGCCGCGTAGGGCGCGGCGATCAGCGGGTCGCTCGCCGGATTCCAGGTCTCGAGGTCGATGCCGTTGAGGATGCCGCTCAGTTCGGCGCGGCGATGGGCGATGACGCCCTCCAGGCCCATGCCGAATGAGGCGCTTGCCAGCTCGCGGGCGTAGGTCGGGCTGACGGTGCCGAGGCGGTCGGCATAGACGAGGCCAGCCTTCAGGAAGCCGAGCTGCCCGAAGAACTCGAAGCCGTCGGGGGTGAAGCCGCGCGCCGGCAGGCCGAGCGCCGGTACGGCCTCGGCGGGAAACAGTCCCTGGAAGGCGACGTTATGGACGGTCATGAGCACGGGCGGCGTATTCGCCGCTGCCTTCGCGGTGCCGAGCTTCAGATAGGCCGGCACCAGACCGCTCTGCCAATCGTGGGCGTGGACGATGTCGGGTCGCCAGCCGGCGAGACCATCCTGCGCGATGCGCGCGGCGGCGCGACAGAGCGCGCCGTAGCGCAGGTGATTGTCGGGCCAGTCCTTGCCGTCGGGCCCGAGGTAGGGATTGCCCGGCCGCGCGAAGAGGCGCGGGGCGTCGAGCGCCAGGATGTCGAGGCCCGCCGCCTCGGCGGCGATCAGCCGGGCCCGCCCGCCGGGCAGCCTGCCCGGGCTGACGGTCGTGGTGCTGGCGGGCAGCGCCGCCTTCACCGCCGGATAGGCGGGCAGCAGCACGCGCACCTCCACGCCCTCGGCCGCCAGGGCGCTGGACAGGGCGCCCACGACGTCGGCGAGCCCTCCGGTCTTCACGAAGGGCACGCACTCGGAGGCGACGAACAAGGCCTTCATGGGGCGGCGCTTTCCGGACAGGCGAGGGTTCAAGGCGGGCTGCTTGCGGGATCAGCCGGGCAGGGCGTCGATCATGTTCTGGGTGATCAGCGTGACCCCGCCTGCGCTGACGCGGAAGCGGCGGGCATCTTCCTCCGGGTCCTCGCCGACGACAAGGCCTTCGGGAACCACCACGCCACGGTCCAGCACCACCTTGGTCAGCCGGGCATTGCGGTTGATGATGCAGTAGGGCAGCGCGACCACCCTTTCCAGCTGGCTGTAGGAATGGCAGTGCACGCCGGTGAACAGCAGGCTTTCGAGAACGTTGGAGCCAGAGACGATGCAGCCGCCGGAGACCATGGAGGAGACCGCGGTGCCGCGCCGGTCCGTCTCGTCATGGATGAACTTGGCGGGCGGCGACAGCTCGCTGTAGGTCCAGATCGGCCAGTCCTCCGAGTAGATGTCGAGCTCCGGCACGAAATCGGTCAGGTCGATGTTGGCCTGCCAGAAAGCATCCACCGTGCCGACGTCGCGCCAGTAGGGGCGCGGCTCCGAGCCCGTCATCACGCAGGAATCGGAGAACTTGTGGGCCACGGCCTTGCCGTGCCTCACGAGGTGGGGAATGAGGTCCTTGCCGAAGTCGTGGGCGGAGTTCGGGTCGGCCGCGTCCTTGCGCAGCAGATCGATGAGAAAATCGGTTTCGAAGACGTAGATGCCCATGGAAGCCAGCGCGACCTCCGGGCTTCCGGGCATGGCGGGCGGGTCGACCGGCTTCTCGAAGAAGTCGATGATGCGCGAGGACTTGTCCACGTGCATGACACCGAACGCGCTGGCTTCCAGGCGCGGCACCTCGACGCAGCCGACGGTGACGTCGGCGGCCGTCTCGACGTGCTGGGCCAGCATGACGCTGTAGTCCATCTTGTAGATATGGTCGCCGGCCAGGATGACGATGTACTTCACGCCGTAGTCTTCGATGATGTCGATGTTCTGGGTGACGGCGTCGGCGGTGCCGAGATACCATTGGCGCTCGTCGACGCGCTGCGAGGCCGGCAGGATGTCGAGCATCTCGTTGCGCTCGGCCCGAAAGAAGTTCCAGCCGCGCTGCAGGTGGCGGATCAGGCTGTGCGCTTTGTACTGGGTGGCGACGCCGATGCGCCGGATGCCGGAATTCACCGCGTTGGAGAGCGCGAAGTCGATGATGCGGCTCTTGCCGCCGAAGAAGACCGCCGGCTTGGCGCGACGGGCAGTGAGTTCCTCCAGGCGGCTGCCGCGACCGCCGGCCAGCACGAACGCCATGGCCTGCCGACTGAGAGCTCCTGCACCGCTTGGACTTTTGTACATCCTGTTCCTCCCGTTTTGTCGCGCCGGCCCTTATCTTCTGCCGTCCGCCTTAGCCTTGAACGCCCCAGCGAGGCCAGGGGATGCGGCGCTCGGTACTGCAGTCGGCCGGTACACGATCATGCGCAGTTGGGCCCCGCCTGCCAATAACAAATTCAAGATGATTTATTTATTGACACACGCGGCGGTCGAGAGCTAACGTTGGTTTAATGGAGGCGCTTAAGCTTCGCGGGGCCGGGCGATCGAGAAGCCCACAAGAACCGACCCTAGACCCTACGTCTATCCCTTGGGAGGAACATTTCAATGAAATCGAAGCTCATCGGAACATTTGCAGCGGCCAGCTTGCTCGCCTTCGGCGGCGTCGCGGCCAGCGGGATCGCTGCGCCGGCGCTGGCCGAAGACATCATCGTCGGACTGATCACCAAGACCAACACCAATCCCTTTTTCGTGAAGATGCGCGAAGGGGCCGCCGCCAAGGCCGCGGAGCTGGGCGTCGAACTGCGCACCTTCGCCGGCAAGTACGACGGCGACAACGGAGCCCAGATCGAGGCGATCGAGAGCCTGGTGGCCGCCGGCGCCAAGGGCATCCTCATCACGCCCTCCGATCCGGTCGGCCTGGCCGACACCGTGAAGCGCGCGCGCGAGGCCGGCCTGCTGGTCATCGCCCTCGACACGCCCTTCGATCCGCCGGAGATCGCCGACGCCACCTTCGCCACCGACAACTTCAAGGCCGGCGAGCTGATCGGCCAATGGGCCGCGGCCACGATGGACGACACCACACAGGCCAAGATTGCCACCCTGGATCTTTCCGAAGCGCATATCACCGTGGACGTGCTGCGCAACCAGGGCTTCCTGAAGGGCTTCGGCGTCGACGTGAAGGACGTCAACAAGATGTACGACGAGGACGATCCGCGCCTGGTCGGCGGCGACACCACGCAGGGCTCCGAGGAAGGCGGGCGCACCGCCATCGAGAACTTGCTGCAGAAGGACTCCGGCATCAACGTCATCCACACCATCAACGAGCCTGCCGCCGCCGGCGCCTACGAAGGCCTGAAGTCCTTCGGCCTCACTGACCAGGTCCTCATCGTCTCGGTCGACGGCGGCTGTCCCGGCGTGCAGAACGTGAAGGAAGGCATCATCGGCGCGACCTCCATGCAGTTTCCGCTCCTGATGGCTTCGCTCGGCGTCGAGGCGGTGGCCGAGTTCGCCAAGACCGGCAAGAAACCGACCAACACCGAAGGCCTCGGCTTCTACGACACCGGCGTCAAGCTGGTGACCGACGAGCCGGTCGAAGGCATTCCCTCGATCACCTCGGAAGAAGCCTTGGCGCAGTGCTGGGGCTAGGCCGGCGCCGGGCCTGTGGTCCAGCCGGAAATGGCAGAGCAGGGGGAGGCGCCCGGCGCCTCCCCCGGATAACCGCGGAAAACTGCCGATAGACTAGGGAGGTCTGTGCCATGGCCGACGAACGGGCAGCCCCCCCGCGCGGCGCCACCCGTGGCCCCCAGGACTACGAAAGTGCGCTCGACAAAGGCCCGCAGGACGTCGCCTCCTTCGAGGTCCACGACACCTCGCCACTCGCCCGGTTCCACCACTTCCTGCATGCCAACCCGACGGCCGCGCCGGTGGTGGTGCTGGTGTTCAGTTGCCTGGTGTTCGGGACGGTCGCCAACAACTTCTTCTCGCCGTTCAATCTGTCGCTGATCATCCAGCAGGTCACCGTCATCGGCATCCTCGGCGCCGCCCAGACCCTGGTCATCCTGACCGCCGGCATCGATCTCAGCGTCGCGGCGATCATGGTGCTGAGCTACATGGTGATGGCGCGTCTCGCGGTGCAGGGCGATCTGCCGTCGATCCTCGCCGTGCTCGCCGGCCTCGTCGTCGGCCTCGCCTGCGGCCTGTTCAACGGCGGCCTGGTCACCCGCACCCGCCTCGCGCCGGTTGCCGTCGCCGTGCTCGCCTGGGTCCTGCTGCTCAGCTTCGATCTGCCGCTGATCTACGTGGTGCCGGTCGGCATGGCCGCCGGCCTCGTCGTCGGCTGGTTCGGCTTCGGCCCGGCGCTGGCGCTGAGGCTGCCGCCCTTCATCGTCACCCTGGGCGCCTGGTCGATCTTCTTCGCCCTGAACCTGTGGTATTCGGAATCGGAGACCATCCGCAGCCAGGATCTCGATGCCGCGGCGCCGCTGCTGAAGATCTTCGGCCTGCGCGTCGAGATTCTCGGCGCCCAGTTCACCCTCGGCTCCTTCCTCATGCTCGGCATCTTCCTGGTGCTGTGGTACGCCCTCAACTGGACCGGCTGGGGCCGCGCCGTCTACGCTGTGGGCGACGATAAGGAGGCCGCCGAGCTCTCTGGCATCCGCACCGATCGCATCCTGCTGTCGGTCTACGGCACGGCGGGCCTGCTCTGCGCCCTGGGCGGCTGGGCCGCCATCGGCCGGGTCGGCTCGGCCTCGCCGCAGTCCTTCTACGAGGGCAACCTCGATGCTATCACCGCGGTGGTCATCGGCGGCACCTCGCTGTTCGGCGGGCGCGGCTCGATCTTCGGCACCCTCTTCGGTGCCCTCATCGTCGGCGTGTTCCGCTCCGGCCTCAAGCTGGGTGGCGTCGAGGTGCTGTGGCAGACCTTCGCGGTCGGCCTGCTCATCATCGTGGCCGTGGCCATGGACCAGTGGATCCGGAGGGTGAGCGCATGAGCCTGAAGCCCGTCATGACCGGCCGCGGCCTCACCAAGCGCTACGGCCGGGTCACCGCCATGGACAAGGCCGATTTCGACCTCTTCCCCGGCGAAGTCCTTGCCATCATCGGCGACAACGGCGCCGGCAAGTCGACCCTGGTGAAGGCGCTCTGCGGCGCCATCCACGTCGACGAGGGGGAGATCCGGCTGGACGACCGGCCGATCGCCTTCAAGTCGCCGATGGAAGCCCGCGACGCCGGCATCGAAACCGTCTACCAGAACCTCGCCCTCTCGCCGGCGCTGTCGATCGCCGACAACATGTTCCTCGGCCGCGAGCTCTACAAGGAGGGCATCGCCGGCGCCGTCTTCAGGATGCTGGACAAGAAAAAGATGCGCGATTTCGCGCGGCAGAAGCTGACCGACCTCGGACTGATGACGGTGCAGTCGATCACCCAGGCGGTGGAGACGCTCTCGGGCGGCCAGCGCCAGGGCGTGGCGGTCGCCCGCGCGGCGGCCTTCGCCACCAAGTTCGTCATCATGGACGAGCCGACCGCGGCGCTCGGCGTGAAGGAAAGCCGCCGGGTCCTGGAGCTGATCCTCGACGTGAAGGCGCGCGGCATGCCGATCGTGCTGATCTCGCACAACATGCCGCAGGTCTTCGAGGTGGCGGATCGCATCCACATCCATCGCCTCAGCCGCCGCCACGCGGTGATCCGCCCGCAGGATTTCTCGATGTCCGACGCGGTGGCCATCATGACCGGGGCCATGGCGCCGCCGCAGGAGATCGCCCTGCCGGAGGGTGCCCTGGTATCGCCCCCGTCCGTCGCCAGCGCGGCGGGAGAGGTAACCTCTGGTCGATAGGTCTCCGTAGGCGCACAGTTTATTTCCTCGCAAAACTGCGCTTGTAAGGGCCGATGGAACGCCCCAATAATGGGACCAAAATAGATTGGTCACATAAAACAGGGTGAGTCGTGTCTGGGGAAGACAAGCCGGTCCGGCGCAATTCCAGCCTGGCGCTGGAGCGCCTGCGCAGCATCATCGACCGGCTCGAGGGAGAGGGCCGCCGCCAACTGCCGACCGAGCGCGAGCTGGCCGAGCAGATCGGCGTCGGCCGCCGCGCGGTGCGCCGGGCGCTCGAGGTCCTCGAGGCGGAGGGGCGCATCTGGCGGCGTCAGGGCGCCGGCACCTTCATCGGCACCGAGCCGCACCAGCCGGAGCGCCATCTGAAGAAGCTGCCCGAGCTCAGCAACATGCTGGAGGTCATGGAGGTGCGCCTGCGCCTGGAGCCGGCGCTGGCCCAACTCGCCGCCCTGCGCGCCACGTCCTCCGACGTCGCCTGGATGCGCAGTCTGGCGGAGAAGGTCGCGGACGCCGACGATCTCGACGGTCGTGAGCTGTGGGACAGCGCGCTGCATCGGGCGATCGCCGCCGTCGCCGGCAACACGCTCTTCCTGGCGCTCTTCGACGTGGTCGACCGGGTGCGCCAGGACGAGACCTGGCGCCATGTGCGCGAGGCTCTGCGCACGGAAGAGCGCCTGACGCTCTACACCGCCCAGCACGACGAGGTGCTCGATGCCATCGAGCGGCGCGACCCGCTGGCGGCCGAGAAGGCCATGCGCCATCACCTCCTGGCCTTGCAAGAGCGCCTGCTGATGCAGACCTCCGGGGCGCTGGCCGATGCCGGCTGAGGCGGCCATCGCGCTCGCCACGCCGGCACCGCGGCAGGAGGCCCTGCTGGTGGTGGAGAACCTGTCCCTGCGCGTGCAGGGCAATCGCGCCAACGTCGTCGACGGTCTGTCGTTTTCCATTGCGCCGCGCGAAACCCTCTGCATCGTCGGCGAAAGCGGCTGCGGCAAGTCGGTGACCGCGCTCGCCCTCATGGGGCTGCTGCCGCGCCCGCCCATCGAGGTGGTCGCCGGCAGCGCCCGCTTCGGTGGCCGCAACCTGCTGCAGCTCGCGCCGCGCCAGATGGGCGAGATCCGCGGCGACCGCATCTCGATGATCTTCCAGGAGCCGATGACCTCGCTCAATCCGGTCTACCGCATCGGCGACCAGATCGCCGAGGTGGTGCTGCGGCACCGCGCCGTTTCGCGCGCGGCCGCCCGCGCCAGGGCGCTGGAGATGCTCGACCGGGTCAGAATACCGGCGGCGGCTCAGCGCCTCGACGACTACCCGCACCAGCTCTCCGGCGGCATGCGCCAGCGGGTGATGATCGCCATGGCGCTGGCCAACGACCCGGAGTTGCTGATCGCCGACGAGCCGACCACGGCGCTCGACGTCACCATCCAGGCGCAGATTCTCGACCTCATCCGCGCGCTGCAGAAGGAAACCGGCACCGCGCTGATGCTGATCACCCACGATCTCGGCGTCGTCGCGGAGACCGCCGACCGCGTCGCCGTGATGTATGCCGGGCGCATCGCCGAGGAGGGGCCGGTCGATGCCATCTTCGACGATCCCCAGCACCCCTACACCATCGGCCTGATGAGCTCGATGCCCTCGCTCGACCGCCGCCGGGGGCGCCTCGCCACCATTCCCGGCATGGTGCCGACCATCGACGCCCTGCCGGCCGGCTGTCGCTTCGCCCCGCGCTGCCCCTTCGCCGGGCCGCCCTGCCGCGAGGCCGTGCCGGCGCTCCGCCGCCTCGGCCCGCAGCACGCCGCCGCTTGCATCCACGCGCCGCTCGAGGTCACCTTCGCCGGGGCCGCGTCATGAACGCGGCGACCGTCAGGCCCGACATCATCCTGGAGACGCGCGACGTCAGCCGCCAGTTCGGCAACGCTCAGGCCTGGTTCGGCGAGAAGCAGGTGGTGCGCGCCGTCGACGGCGTGACGCTGGCGGTGCGCCGCGGCGAGACCCTGGCGGTGGTCGGGGAAAGCGGCTGCGGCAAGTCCACCCTGGCGCGCCTGCTGGTGCGGCTGATCCGGCCGACCGGCGGCGAGGTGATCTACGAAGGCCGCGACATCGGTTCCCTCTCGGAGCGCGAGATGCGCGGCCTGCGCCGCGACCTGCAGTTCGTCTTCCAGGACCCCTTCTCCTCGCTGAACCCGCGCATGACCGTCGGCACCATCGTCGAGGAGCCGCTGCGCGTCCACGCCATGGGCTCCAGGGCGGAACGCCGGCGCCGTGTCGGCGAGCTGCTTGAAAGGGTCGGCCTGCGCCCGGAATTCGCCGACCGCTACCCGCACGAGTTCTCCGGCGGTCAGCGCCAGCGCATCGGCATCGCGCGGGCGCTGGCCAGCGGCCCCAAGGTGGTGATCGGCGACGAGCCGGTCTCGGCGCTCGACGTCTCGGTCCAGGCGCAGGTCATCAACCTGCTGGAGGATCTCAAGGAGGGGTTCGAGCTGACGCTGATCCTCATCGCCCACGACCTTGCGGTGATTCGCCACATGAGCGATCGGGTCGCGGTGATGTATCTCGGCGAGATCGTCGAGCTGGCGGAGACCGCAACGCTCTACGATCGTCCGCTGCATCCCTACACCCAGGCGCTGATGCGGGCGATCCCGATGCCCTCGCCGCATCGCCGGACCATGGAGGCGGGACTGAAGGGCGATGTGCCTTCGCCCCTGGCGCCGCCCTCCGGCTGTCGCTTCCACACCCGCTGCCCGCTGGCAACGGCGCTCTGCACCGACGAGAAGCCGCATTTCACTGCGGTCGACGCCGGCCATTACGTCGCCTGCCATCACTGGCAGCAGGCAGCCGCGATGGTGCCGGCTTCGCGCAGCGACCCCTGCCGGTCGGCCGCCGCGGAGAGCCGCTTTGCGCTGTACCGGGACAGAAGTGAACAACAGGAGAGGCTTCGGACAGCTCCGGCTTCCGGGTCGCCAACAACGAAGGAAGGAGAACCGAACAATGCATAAGATTCTGCTCGCCGCGCTGCTTGCCGGCAGCGCCCTGGTATCGCCCGCCCTTGCCGCCGATCTTCGCATCGGCCTGCAGGATGACGCGGACGTTCTCGACCCGGATCAGTCGCGGACTTTCGTCGGCCGCATCGTCTATACCTCGCTCTGCGACAAGCTGGTCGACATCACGCCGGAGCTGAAGATCATCCCGCAGCTCGCCACGGCCTGGTCGTGGTCGGACGATGGCAAGACGCTGACCATGGACCTGCGCGAGGGCGTCGTGTTCCATGACGGCACGCCCTTCGACGCCGAAGCCGTGAAGGCCAACATCGAGCGCTCCAAGAACCTGCCGGAGAGCCGCCGCAAGAGCGAGGTGAAGTCGATCGACAGCGTCGCCGTCACCGGCGCCTACCAGGTGAAGATGATGTTGGCCAATCCCGACGCCACCTTGCTGGCCCAGCTTGCCGACCGCGCCGGCATGATGATCTCGCCGACTGCCGCCGAGGCGGCCGGGGCCGACTTCGCCGCCAATCCGGTCTGTTCCGGCCCCTACAAGTTCGTCGAGCGCGTGCAGCAGGACCGCATCGTACTGGAGAAATTCGCCGACCACTGGAACGCCGACGCCTTCCATTTCGACAAGGTCAGCTTCCTGCCGATCCCGGACACCACGGTGCGCCTCGCCAACCTGCGCGCCGGCGATCTCGACATGCTGGAACGCCTCGCCGCCACCGATGCCGCCGCCGTGAAGGCCGACGCCGGCCTGCAGTATGCCGAGACCGTCAGCATCGGCTACCAGGGCATCACGGTGAACGTCAACAACGGCGACCGGGCGAAGAACCCCTTCGGAGAGGACGCTCGGCTGCGCCAGGCATTCGAGCTGTCGATCGACCGCGACGCGCTCAACCAGGTCGTCTTCGAAGGCGCCTTCGCGCCCGGCAACCAGCCCTTCCCGCCGAACAGCCCGTGGTACGACAAGGACGTTCCGATCCCGGCGCGCGACATCGAGAAGGCCAAGGCGCTGATGAAGGAGACCGGCCACGAGACCTTCGATCTCGAGGTGCAGGTTGCCAACAACCCCGTGCAGACCCAGGTCCTGCAGGTCGTGCAGGCAATGGCGGCCGAAGCCGGCTTCAATGTGAAGCTGAAGTCGACGGAGTTCGCCAGCTTGCTCGCCGAACAGTCCGCCGGCAACTACCAGGCCAGCCAGGTCGGCTGGTCGGGCCGCGTCGACCCCGACGGCAACATCCACCAGTTCATGACCTGCAAGGGCGGCATCAACGACTCCAAGTACTGCAATCCCGAGGTCGACAAGCTGCTGGACGCCGCGCGCACCAGCAACAACGAGGAGGAGCGCAAGGCGGAGTACGACGCAGCGCGCAAGATCCTCGCCAAGGACCTGCCGATCATTTACCTCTACCACCCGAGCTGGATCTGGGCGCTGGACGACAAGCTCGAGGGCTTCGTCCCCTATCCGGACGGCATGATCCGGCTCGAGAACGTGAAGTTCAGGTCGTGAGGGAGCAGGGGACCCGGCGCCGGCCGGGCCCCCGCCTCCGGCCCCTTCGGACCTGACAGATGCTGTCCTACATCGTCCGGCGCCTGGCGATCGCGGTGCCCACCTTGATCCTGGTGTCGATCTTCGTCTTTACCCTGCAGAAGCTGCTGCCGGGCGACCCTGCGCTCGTCATGGCCGGCGAGGACCGCGATCCGGCGGCGATCGCCTTCATCCGCGAGAAGTATCACCTGAACGAGCCCATCCTCATCCAGTATGCCTATTGGATGAAGGCCGTGTTGCAGGGCGACATGGGCATTTCTCTGAGGACCAATCAGCCGGTGCTGGGGCTGATCGGCGACAAGCTGCCGGTCACCATCCAGCTCGCCCTCATGGCCATCGTGATCGCCTTCGTCATCGGCGTGCCGGCAGGCATCCTCTCGGCGGTCAAGAAGGGCACGATGATCGATTACGTCGCCAACATCGTGGCGCTCTCCGGCCTCTCGGTGCCGAACTTCTGGCTCGGCATCATGCTGATTCTGCTGGTTTCGGTGAACCTCGGCTGGCTGCCGGCCTCGGGCTACGAATCGCCCTTCGTCGACCCCCTGCGCTCGCTCAAGACCATGATCATGCCGGCCTTCGTGCTGGGCACTTCGCTGGCGGCGACCCTCATGCGCCACACGCGCTCGGCCATGCTCGGGGTGATGAAGGCCGACTACGTGCGCACCGCGCGGGCCAAGGGCGTGCGGGAGCTCGCCGTCATTATCAAGCATGCCTTCCGCAACGCGCTGCTGCCCATCGTGACCCTCAGCGCCCTGCTGTTCGGCGAGCTGCTCGGCGGCGCCGTGCTGACCGAGCAGATCTTCACCATCCCGGGCTTCGGCAAGCTCATCGTCGATGCCGTCTTCACCCGCGACTACGCGGTCGTGCAGGGCGTGGTGCTCTGTGCTGCGGCCGGCGTCATCCTCATCAACCTGGTGGCCGACGTGCTCTATTTTCTGGTCAACCCGCGCATCAGGAGCACGCTGTGAGCGCGACCAGCGATGCGCTACTGCCGGTGGCGGGAACCTACCGCACCGGCAGCCGGGCCTGGCGCAAGCTGAGGACGAACAAGAGCGCGCTCTTCGGTTTCACCATCGTGACCTTTTTCATCGTCCTCGCGCTGCTCGCCCCGATCCTGCCGATCGACGATCCGGCGGCGACCAGCTGGTCGGCGGTGCGCAAGGCGCCTTCCCTGGACCATCTCATGGGCACCGACGAGATCGGCCGCGATATCTTCTCGCGCATGATCTGGGGTGCGCGGGCCTCGCTCATCGCCGGCGTCATTTCGGTGGTCATGGCGGTCTCCATCGGCGTGCCTTTCGGGCTCGTCGCCGGCTACTTCGGCGGCTGGATCGACCAGGGCATCTCGCGCATCACCGACGCGCTGCTGGCGATGCCCTTCCTCATCCTGGCCGTCGCCCTGGCCGCCTTCCTGGGGCCGAGCCTGACCAATGCGATGATCGCCATCGGTCTCTCGGCCATGCCGATCTTCATCCGCCTGACCCGCGGCCAGGTACTCAGCGTGAAGACCGACGACTACGTCGAGGGCGCTCGCGCCATCGGCCTCACCGACCTCGCCATCATCCTGCGCTACATCCTGCCGAACGTCTTCGCGCCCGTCCTGGTGCAGGCGACGCTCACCATCGCCACTGCCATCATCCTGGAGGCGGCGCTTTCCTTCCTCGGCCTCGGCCAGCAGCCGCCGGCGCCGAGCTGGGGCTCCATGTTGAACGTGGCGAAGAACTTCCTCACCCAGGCCCCCTGGATGGCCTGGTGGCCGGGGGCGGCGATCTTCCTCGTCGTGCTCGGCTTCAACCTGCTGGGCGACGGGCTGCGGGATGCCCTCGACCCGCGCGAGACGTAAACAGCCAGACCATCAGCCCATCTGAAACAACACCGAAAAAGGGACGCGCAGTGTCCAGCTTCACAACTCGGCCTGAAATCACCGGCACCTTCGGAGTCGTCACCTCGACCCACTGGATCGCCACCGCCGTCGGCATGTCGATCCTGGAACGCGGCGGCAACGCCTTCGACGCGGCCGTCGCCACCGGCTTCGCCCTGCAGGTCGTCGAGCCGCACCTCAACGGGGCCGGCGGCGACCTGCCGGCGATCCTCTACAGCAAGGCGCAGGACAAGGTTGAGGTGATCTGCGGCCAGGGCCCGGCCCCGGCCAAGGCGACCATCGCCCACTACCTCTCGGAGGGTCTCGATCTCGTCCCCGGCTCGGGCCTGCTGGCCACGGTGATCCCCGGAGCCTTCGATGCCTGGATGCTGATGCTGCGCGACTACGGCACTCTCAGCCTGCGCGAAGTGCTGGAGCCGGCCGTCTACTACGCCGAACAGGGCCATCCCCTGCTGCCCCGCGTCGCCGAGACCATCGCGGAGATGGCCGACTTCTTCCAGGAAGAGTGGCCGACCTCCGCCGCGACCTGGCTTCCCGGCGGGGCGGCGCCGGCGGCGGGCAGCCTGTTCCGCAACCCGGTGCTGGCCGAAACCTGGAAGCGCGTGATCCGCGAGGCCGAGGGCGCCGCGGGGCGGGAGGCCGGCATCGAGCGGGCCCGCGAGGCCTTCTATCGCGGCTTCATCGCCGAGGAGATCGACGCCTTCTTCCGCAGTGCCGAGGTGATGGATGCCAGCGACAGCCGCCACAAGGGCGTGCTGACGGGCGACGACCTCGCCGGCTACCGGGCGCATGTCGAAGCGCCGCTCGCTTTCGACTACCATGGCTGGACCGTGGCCAAGACCGGCCCCTGGGGCCAGGGGCCGGTGCTGCTGCAGTCGCTGGCCCTGCTGAAGGGCTTTGATCTCACCGGCGTCGATCCCTCCGGCCCCGAGTTCATCCACCTCGTGGTGGAGGCCATGAAGCTCGCCTATGCCGACCGCGAGATCTACTACGGCGATCCGAAATTCTCTCCAGTGCCGATGGAACACCTGCTGTCGGCCGCCTACAACGACGCCCGCCGCAGCCTCATCACCGAGCGGGCCTCCTACGACCTGCGCCCCGGCACGGTGCCGGGCTACGAGGACCAGCTCGCCCGCTCCACGGCGGTCATCGAGGCCGCCGGCATCTCGGCCACCGGCGTCTACGAGCCGACCATGGCGCACCTCTCGGAAAAGCGCGGCGACACGGTGCATCTCGACATCATCGATCGTTGGGGTAACATGATTTCGGCGACGCCTTCGGGCGGCTGGCTGCAGTCCTCGCCGACGGCGCCGGGGCTCGGCTTCCAGCTCAATTCGCGCGCCCAGATGTTCTGGCTGACCGAGGGCCTGCCGAGCTCGCTGGCGCCAGGCAAGCGGCCGCGCACCACGCTGACGCCCAGCCTTGCGCTCTTCGAGGGGCGCCCGACGCTCGCCTTCGGCACGCCGGGCGGTGACCAGCAGGACCAGTGGCAGCTTCCCTTCTTCCTGCGCTTGGTGCACCACGGCCTCAACCTGCAGGAGGCGATCGACTTGCCGCTGTTCCACACCACCCATTCTCCGGCCTCGTTCTATCCGCGCCAGCGCCAGCCTGGCCACATCATGGTGGAGCGCAGCGTCGGGCCGGCGACGCTCTGCGAGCTCCGCAAGCGCGGCCATGAAGTGGAGGAGGCGGAGGAGTGGCAGATCGGCCGCCTGACCGCCGCCAAGCGCGAGGCCAACGGGCTGCTGAAGGCGGCGGCGACGCCGCGCCTTATGCAGGCCTACGCCGCCGGCCGCTAGAGCCTTTCCCGATCAGATTGAATCAATTCTGTTTTCGAGCGGCGGTCGCCCCGGCAGGAGAAGGGCACAGCGCGATGCGGCGCATCGGGCAAGCGCTTCGACGCCCCGGGCGCCCGCCGCGCGGAAACCCGAAGGGACGGGCGGGTTTGCGCCAATGCCTGCGGGCTTCGCCTTGGCCATAGCGCCGCTATGGCCGGCGGCCAACCCCTTGACCTTGACCCAAACCCGCTCCGTCAGAATGGTTCAATCTGGTCAGGAAAGGCTCTAGGCGACAAGGAAGGCCCGCAGTCGGCGCATGCCGCTTGCCTCCGCGAGCGGCCGCTCTAGGTGTTCGACTTGAGCGAAGGAGGAAGGCGATGCGCGCGATCCTGCGTCTTCTGGTCGGCCTTTGCCTGCTGCTGCCGGCAAGCTGCGTCGCCCAGCCGGGCGAGGCCGAAACGCCCTGGGGCCACGGCGCGGCCATGCCGACGCCGCGCTCGGAGCTCGCCGTCGCGACGCTCGACGGGCGCATCTACGTCGCCGGCGGCATCGGCCGCTTCGGCACCACCGCCACCTTCGAGGTCTACGACCCGTCCGCTGACAGCTGGCGTGAGCTGGCGGCGCTGCCGGTCGCCCTCCATCACCTCGGCATGGCCGCGGCCGGTGGGCGCCTCTACATCAGCGGCGGCTACGACAACATCACCTTCACGCCGGACAGCGCCCGCGCCTGGGTCTACGATCCCATGACCGCCCGCTGGAGCGCCATCGCCGACATGCCCGGGCCGCGCGCCGCCCACCGCATGGCCGCGTTCGACGGCAGGCTCTATGTGGTGGGGGGTGTCGGGCCGGAGCCTCAGGCCCTGTGGCGCTACGACCCGGCCGATGATGCCTGGTCGTCCCTCGCGCCGCTGCCGACGCGGCGCGAGCACCTGGCGGTCGCGGTGGCCGGCGGCAGGCTCTACGCCCTCGGCGGGCGCTGGGAGGACGTCGGCAATCTCGCCACCGTCGAGGCCTACGACCCGGCGACCGACAGCTGGACGCGGCAGCCCGACATGCCGATGCCGCGCGGCGGCTTCGCGGCGGCCGCCGTGGCCGGCAGCATCCATGTGACCGGCGGTGAGCAGTTCGATCCCGCTGAGACCTTCGCGACCCACGACGCCTTCGACCCCGCCACCGGGCACTGGCAGACGCTGCCCGCCATGCCGACCGCGCGGCACGGGATCGACTCGGCCGCCGTCGCCGGCCGCTGGTACGTGATCGGCGGCGGCACCGGCGCCGGCGCACGCACCTTCTTCACCCTGACCGACACCGTCGAGGTCTTCACCCCGCCCTAGCGATAGCTGCCGGCTGCCGCCGCGTCGCAGCGTTACCTTCCGGTTGCCGAGGCCCTGCCGACTGTAGACAATGTCCGCCACACGCGCGCAGCGCGGGCGGGCGGGGGCCCCCACGCAGGACGGCGGGGCCCTACGACGCCCCGGTCCGCTGATTGGTTATGATTGGTTAGCAATGAGATCGTTGTTATTCAATAATCTGAAAGAACGATTGAAAATCAATTGCACCCAATGGAATATTGGTAAAAAGCTTGCCCAAGGCTGCTCCGGGATCCCGAGATCGCTCTGCTTGGTCACGTCCGGTCGCAGCGAACAAACATAAAACGGGAGGAAAGCATGCCTGAGATCAAGACCACCCGGCGGCGCTTCATCGCCGGAACGTCGGCTGTTGCCGGCGCGACCCTGCTGACCGGCGCCCTCAGCCGCCCCGCTTGGGCGGCCTTTCCGGAGCGCAATCTCGAGATCGTGATCCCGACAGCGGAGGGCGGCGGCGCTGATCGCGACATTCGCATCTTCACCTCGGTGTGGAAGAATCACATCGAGACGTCCTTCGAGTATTCCTTCTTCCCCGGCGCCGCTGGCCAGGTCGGCTACGAGGTCTATGGCGGCAAGCGCGAGCCGGACTGTTACAGCCTTCTGTTCGCCAACATGGGCCCGGAGGTCATCATGCAGGCCCTGCAGAAGCCCTCGGTGAAGCTGGGCGAGGACTTTGTCTACATCAACCAGATTTCTTCCGAGGTGATGTCGCTCTTCGTGCCGGCGAACTCGCAGTTCCAGAGCATCGAGCAGTTGGTCGAGGAGGGCAAGAAGCGCACCGTCACCATCGCCGTCAGCCGCCTGCCGCACCCGGCCTCGATCGGCTGCCTGGCGCTGGCGGAGGCGACCGGCGCCAACTTCCAGCTGGTGCCCTACGGCGGAGGCAATCCTTCGGCCATGGCGGCGATCACCGGCGAGGTCGATGCCTGCGCCCTGCCGCTTGCGAACCCCATCAAGCTCGGCGAGCAGGTGAAGATCCTCACCACCTTCGGCAACAATCCGGCGCTGGCGGAAACCGGCAACGCTCCGGCAGTAAACTCGGTATTCGGCACCAAGATTCCGGAGCTGACCTCCTCACGCGGCTTCGGCCTCCATACCAAGGCGATCGAGCAGTACCCCGACCGCTTCGAGGTCATCAAGTCGAGCATGGAGAAGGTGAAGGACGATCCGGCTTATCCTGAAGCGGTGAAGAAGGCGGGGCTGCCCACTGCCTTCATCGACTTCGGCGACAAGCAGAGAGCCATGCAAGGTGCCGAAGAGACGCTGGCGCTCGCCGCCAAATACGAAGCCCTGCTGACCGGCAAGTAGCCGGCGGCCTCAGCCTTTCCGATAGTGAGCGCAAGCGGGCGCGGCGGCCGGGAGCCGCCCGTCCCGTAGGCGCTATCGAGGTGTCGATGGACGAAAACCGCGAGGACAAGCACCACCACCGCAAGGGGGTCGGCGCCGATCTCATCCTGCCGCTGATGGCGGCGGGTTACGCAGTCTACTACCTCTACACCATCACCGACTTTCCCTGGGAAGCCCGCATCAACGGCACCTTCATCGCGCTGGTGATCTGGCTGCTGGTCGGCATCTTCCTCATCCGCACGGCGCTCAGGCTGCGCCGCGGCGAGGTGACGCTGCGGGCCACCGGCATCCTCCAGCCGATCGCGAAGCTGCCGGTGCGCGTGCTCTTCGTGGCACTGACCGCACTGAACATCCTGCTGATACCGTGGCTCGGCTACACGCTGACAGTGATGCTGTTCCTCTTGTCGGCGATGTGGCTGCTCGGCGTGCGCGACGTGAAGCCGCTTGTCATCATCCCGCTCGCGGCCGGCAGCGTCGGCTATGTCTTCTTCATCGTGGCTCTCGACACGCGCCTGCCCAAGGGGTCGGTCGAGTGGCTGCTGCAGTGGCTGTTCTAGGCGAGATCGCTGACGATGGATATCGGGTTTGACTTCTTTGCGCAGCTCCTCGGCCATTCCTTCAGCCTCTGGTGGGTGATCCTCCCGGCGGTGCTCCTCGGCATCGTCATGGGCGCGATTCCCGGCTTCGCCGCGCACAACACCATCATCATCCTGCTGCCCTTAACCCTGGTGGTAGATGTCGAGATCGGCATGACCTTCATGATCGCCCTCTACTGCGCCACGCATCTGGGCGGCGGCATCCCGGCGATTCTGGTGAACATCCCAGGGACGGGCGGCGCCGCGGCCACCACGCTGGACGGCCACCCCATGGCGCAGCAGGGCCACGCCCAGCAGGCGCTCATGCTCTGTTTCTTCGCTTCGGTGTTCGGCGGCCTCATCACGTCGATCATTACACTCTTCGCCATGCCCTACCTGGCGCGCGTCGGCTACTACATGCACAGCGTCGAAATGGTCGTCGTCATGCTGTTCGGCCTGACGCTGATCGCGGTGATCGCCGCCCAGGACACCCTGAAGGGCCTCATCGCCGGCTTCTTCGGCCTTATCCTTGGTGCCATGGGAGCAGATCACATCTATGCCGCGCCGCGCGGTACCTTCGGATTCCTGGAGCTGTTCGACGGCGTGCCGCTGATCCCGGCGCTGATCGGCCTCTTCGCGCTCTCCGAAGCCTTCGCGATGATCGAGCAGGAGACCATCCTCAGCCGTGCCGGCCAGGAGCGCATGCAAAGGGCGACCTGGAGGGATGCCTTCGACGGCTTTCTCCTGGCGCTGAAGCATTGGTGGGAGGTGATATGGACCTCCATCGTCGGTCTCGTGATCGGCGTCACGCCCGGCGCCGGCGCCTCGATCGCCGCCTTCGTCGCCTATCAGCTGTCGCGGGTGTTCTCCAAGTCGCCGGAGAAGTACGGCACGGGACACCCGGCCGGCGTCATCGCGCCGGAAGCGGCCAACAACGGTGTCACCTCGGGCACCCTGGTGCCGCTGCTTGCCCTCGGCATTCCCGGCGGCAGCACCGCCGCAGTCATGCTCATCGTGCTGCAGTACCACGGCGTGCCCATGGGACCACGGCTGTTCATCGAAAGCCCCTTGCTCGCCTACGGCATCTTCATGTCGATGGTGGTGGCCTACATTTTCATGATTCCCACCATCCTGCCGATGGCGCGCTACATGTCGCGGGTGACGCTGGTGCCGACCAAGTATCTGGCGCCGCTGATCACCACCTTCGTCATCGTCGGTGCCTTCGCTCCGCGCGAGTATCTCTTCGACATGTGGCTGGCGCTGGCCTTCGGCCTCATCGGCTACATCGCGCGCAAGACCGGCTATCACGTTGCGGCCATCCTCATCGGCGTCATCCTGGGACCGCTGGTCGAGCAGTCCTATCTGCGGGCGCTCAGGATCGGCGGCGGCGATCCGCTGGTGTTGTTCTCCTCGACGCTGGGCAACGTTCTTTGGGCCCTGCTGGTCATCTCCATCGCGCTGCCCTACTTCAACGCCTGGCGCAGGCGCCGGCACCACCGCCGGACCCGGGCGGCCTGACCGTTCACTTCCTGCCAGGAGGACGCCATGCAAGAACGCAATCTCGGTAAGGAGGGTCTGAAAATCTCCGCCCTCAGTCTCGGGTGCATGGGGATGACGCCGATCTACAATACGCCGGACCCCGAAGAGGCGCTGCGCACCATTCAGGCGGCGATCGACGCCGGCGTCACCATGATCGACACCGCCGATGCGTACAATGGCGGCAAGAACGAGGAGCTGGTCGGCCGCGCACTCGTCGGCCGCCGCGACAAGGTGGTGCTGGCGACGAAGTTCGGCAACGTCCGCTTGGCCGACGGCACGCGCACCGTGAACGCCAGGCCGGAATACGTCGCCGATGCCTGCGAGAAATCGCTGAAGCGGCTCGGCGTCGACACCATCGACCTCTTCTACCTGCACCGCATGGACCCTTCAGTGCCGATCGAGGACACGGTCGGGGCCATGGCCAAGCTGATTGAAGACGGCAAGGTGCGCTTCCTCGGCCTCTCCGAGGCCGGCGCCGCGACCCTCGAGCGGGCCCAGGCGACCCACCCGATCGCCGCGCTGCAAACCGAGTACTCGCTGGCCACCCGCGATGTTGAGGCGGAGATCCTGCCAACCTGCCGCCGGCTGGGCGTGGGCTTCGTCGCCTATGCGCCGCTGTCGCGCGGCCTGCTGACCGGGCGCTACAAGGCGCAGGGCGACCTGGCGGAAGGCGACCGGCGCAATGACATGCCGCGCTTCAAGAGCGGCAACATCGACCGCAACGTCGCGCGCATGGCGCCCCTGGCGGAGATTGCCGAGGCCAAGGCCCGCTCGCGGGCGGCGGTGGCTATTGCCTGGCTACTAGCGCAGGGTGACGACGTGGTGCCGCTGCCCGGCTGCTCGCGCCGCGCCAGCCTCAAGGACAGCCTCTCGGCGCTCGACGTGGAGCTGACGGCGGAGGAAGTGGCGCGCCTCTCCGAGGCCTTCCCGCTCGGGGTGATGGAAGGCACCCGCTACCCGGAAAAGCAGATGGCCCGCCTCGGCATCTGACTCAGGTGTTCGTCGCCTCGCGCAGGCACTTGATCAGCGCCGACTTCTTCTCGAAGCCGATGCCCGGCGCGTCGGGCAGCGGGATGCGGCCGTTCTCGACGTGCGTGTCGTCGGCGAAGCCACCGAAGGGCGCGAAGACCTCCGGATAGGACTCGTTGCCGCCCAGCTTCAGGCCGGCGGCGATGTTGAGGGAGAGCTGGTGGCCGCCGTGCGGCACCAGATTGCGGCTGGAGAAGCCGTGGTCGCCGAGCAGCGCGAGGATGCGCAGGTATTCGACGAGGCCGTAGCTGAGGGCGCAGTCGAACTGCAGCCAGTCGCGGTCCGGGCGCAGGCCGCCGTAACGCAGAAGGTTGCGCGCATCCTGGTGGGAGAACAGGTTTTCGCCGGTCGCCATGGCGCCGCTGTAGTGCTTGGCCAGCTCGGCCTGCAAGGCATAGTCGAGCGGGTCGCCGGCCTCCTCGTACCAGAACAGCTTGTAGGGCTCCATGGCCTCGGCGTAGCGAATGGCAGTCTCCAGGTCGAAACGCCCGTTGGCATCGACGGCCAGGTATTTGCCCTCCCCGACGATCTCCAGCACCGCCTCGATGCGCGCAATGTCCTCATCCAGCGGCGCGCCGCCGATCTTCATCTTCACCACCTCGTAGCCCATGGCGCGATAGCGGCGCATCTCCTCCTTGAGGGCGCTGTTATCCTTGCCCGGGTAGTAATAGCCGCCGGCGGCGTAGACGAAGACACTGTCGTCCACCGTGCCGTCGCCTTCGCTATCGGCGAGATAGCGGTAGAGCGGCACGCCGGCGATCTTGGCCACGGCGTCCCACACCGCCATGTCGACCACCCCGACGGCGACCGAGCGCTCGCCGTGGCCGCCCGGCTTCTCGTTGGCCATCATGGCAGCCCAGATCTTCCGCGGATCGAGGTTGTCGCCGGCGGCGTTCATCAGCCTCTCCGGCTCCGCTTCCTTCAGGCGCGGCAGGAAGCGCTCGCGCAGCAGGCCGCTGGCCGCGTAGCGGCCGTTGGAGTTGAAGCCGTAGCCGACCACCGGCTTGCCGTCGCGCAGCACGTCGGTGACCACGGCGACCACGCTGGCGGTCATCTTCGAAAAGTCGATGTAGGCGTTGCGGATCGGCGAGGAGATCGGGACCACGGTTTCTCGGATGTCGACGATGCGCATGGGATGGCCTTGTGCTTGCGGGGAGAAAAGGGCGGGGAAGCAGGAAGCGTTATCCTAACCGTCGACCCGGGTCTCGCGCCAGGCATCGCGGTTGAGGGTGAGGCCGAGGCCCGGCCTGTCGGGGATGGTGAGCCAGCCGTTTTCCGGTTTTGGCGCGTCGGTGAAGAGGGTCTCGCCGACCGCCACCATGCCGAGGTGCCACTCGACGATCCAGCCGTTCATCATGCCGGCCAGCAGGTGCATGTTGAACAGCGGCCAGCCGCCGCCGTTGGCGATCGGCAGGTTGTAGATCTGCGCCAGGTGGGCGACCTTGCGCGCCTCGGTATAGCCGCCGCAGTAGGTCACGTTGGGCTGCAGGATGTCGACCGCCTGGTGCTCGACGAACTCGCGCAGGCGCCAGCGGTGGCCCTCCATCTGACCGGCGGCCAGGGGGATCTTCGTCGAGCGCCGAAGGTCGGCCAGCGCGCGGGCGTCGTTCTGCTGCAGCGGCTCCTCGAACCAGGTGAGGTTGCAGTCCTCGATCTCGCGACAGAGGTACTTGGCCTCCACTGGGTTGAACAGGTAGTTGGCGTCGATCATGAGGTCGACGTCGTCGCCGACCGCCTCGCGGATGACGCGGACACGCCTGGCATCCTCGCGCCAGCCGCCCTTGTCGACGGCGACCACCGACTTCAGCGCCGTGAAACCGTTGCTCCTGTGCAGCCGCGCCGCCTCGGCGAGCTGGTCGCGGTCGTACTGCGGAAAGCCGAAGGTGCAGTAGGCCGGCACCCTCTGGCGCGCATTGCCGAGCAGGGCGGCGATGGAGCGGCCCTCGGCCTTGCCCATGATGTCCCACAGCGCGATGTCGAGACAGGAGAGCGCCATGGAGATCGTGCCGGTCATGGCCCGCGGATTGAGGCGCCGCCAGACCTTCTGGTGGATCGCTTCGATGTCGCGCGGGTCCATGTCGCGCACCACCGGCAGCACGTGCTCCTGCAGGGCGGCGATCACCGACCTGGCCAGGAAGTGACCGGTCAGGCCGTAGCCGACGTGGCCCTCATCGGTCTCCACCTCGCAGAACACGAAGTGCTTCTGCTCCTCGCGGCCATAGCCCTCGACGCGGCCTTCCAGCAGTGGGATGGTGATGGAAAAGCCGTGCAGGCTCGCCCGGATGTCCTTGATTTTCATCGGTCTCTCCAATCCTCAGCTTGCCGAACTCTCGGAGAAGCCTTTATGATTGTCAACAATTGACAACAGCGGAAAGGGAGCTTTTTTGCCATGGGCGCAGACGCCACGGCCGCCGCCGATCTTCTGCCGGGATTCGAGCTCCGGCGCTTCCAGACTGCCGGGGCCGAGATCCACGCCGCTATCGGCGGCGAGGGGCCGCCGCTGCTGCTGCTGCACGGCAATCCGCTGACCCACGTGAGCTGGCACCAGGTGGCGCCGGCCCTGGCCGAGCGCTACACCGTGGTGGCGCCGGACCTGCGCGGCTACGGCGACAGCTCGAAGCCCGCCGGCGGCGGCGACCATGCGGCCTATTCCTTCCGCGCCATGGGCGAGGACAATTTCGAGGTCATGCGCCAGCTCGGCTTCGAACGTTTCCCCGTCGCCGGGCACGACCGCGGCGCACGCGTCGCCTTCCGCATGGCGCTCGACCGTCCGGAGGCGATCGAGCGCTTGGCGGCCCTCGACATCGTGCCGACCCACCACGTGCTGACGCATGTCTCGCTCGGCTGGGGGCTGGAGAGCTATCATTGGTTCTTCATGGCCCAGAAGGCGCCCTTTCCGGAGAAGCTGCTGACCGCCGACCTCGACTACTACATCGACTACAAGCTGAACAAGAAGGGCGTCGGCCTGTCGATCTTCGACCCGCGCGCCCTGGCCGAATACAAGCGCTGCACCACGCCGGCGCAGATCCACGCGGTCTGCGAGGACTACCGCGCCACCGTCGGCGTCGACTTCGAGATGGACAAGGCCGACTACGGCCAGCGCCGCCTGGCCTGCCCGGTGCTGGTGATCTGGGGCTCGAACAGCCATTGCGGGCGTCACTTCAAGCCGCTGGAGGCCTGGTCCGAATGGGCCGCCGACCTGCGCGGCTTCGCGGTGCCGACCGGGCACTATCCGGCCGAGCAGCGACCGGACTTGATCCTCGAGGCCTTCCGGGCCTTCTTCGCCGGCGAGGAGCCGCAGGAGCCGCAAGCGTGAGCCGTGACCTTTCCGCAGAGGCGGCCAAATCCCTGGTGGCCGGCGGGCAGGCGGCCCTGGCCTCGGCGGGTGCCGCGATCGAGGTCAGCCCGGACCTGCCGGCAGCGGCGGAAGCCATCGACTTCCTCGCCTTCGTGCACGACCGCCACGACGGCAATCTCGACGCCTCGCGCCGCTATCTGGCCTGGGAGCAGGGCCTCATGGGCCAGCTCGACGCGGCCGAGCGGGCCGCCTTCGTGCTCAGCGACAGTCTGGCCTGACTCAGGATCCGATTTCGTCGGTGGTGAGTACGGCCAGAGGCCGCTTGCGTCGCCAGCGCGAGAACGCGGTGAGTCCGATCGACAGGAACATCAGCGCAAAGATGAGAACCGCCCCCGGGCGCTCCAGCACATAGCCGAGGTCGCGGCTGATCTGCCAGGTGCGGATCAGGTTCTGTTCCAGCAGCCCGCCGAGCAGCAGGCCGACCACCACCGCGGCAACGGGGTAGTGGTAGCGCACCATGGCCCAGCCGACGACGG
>WHTV01000035.1:11583-37408 GCA_009377535.1 Kiloniellaceae bacterium | reverse complement strand
GGCGGCCAGGCAGAAGGTGGTGGCTCTGCCGGCCGACCAACGCGAGGCCTTGCTGGCCTTCCTGCGCTCGCTCTAGCAACCGAACCGCCGGGCGACCGGCATGGAGGAGAGGCATCATGTTCTTCGAGCGCAACCTCATCCCCGCGGCGGCGGCTCTCGCGCTGGCGTTTGGTCTCACCGCCCCCGGCGCGCGCGCGCAGACGGAGGACTACGAAGCCCTTAACGCGGCCATCGTCGAGAGCTACGTCCTGCCGCGCTATGCCGACTTTGCGCAGGCCACTAAGGCGCTCGATGCGTCTTTGACGCAGGCCTGCGCCGACGGCCGGCCGACACCGGCCGAGAGCGCGGCCGCCTACCATACGGCGATGGATGCCTGGATGGCCGTGCAGCATCTGCGCTTCGGGCCAAGCGAGCTGTTCCTCCGGGCCGAGCGCATCGAGTTCTGGCCCGACAAGCGTGGCACTGTGGGGCGCCATCTGGCGCAGATGACCTCCGAGCCGAAGCTGGAGGCACTGGAGCCTCAGGCTTTCGCCAGCGGCAGTGTCGCGGTGCAGGGCTTTCCGGCGCTTGAGCGGTTGCTGTTCGACAGCGAGGACGCCGACTGGGCGACGCCTTTCGGCTGTGCGCTCACCCTTGCCATCGGCCGGAACCTGAACTCCATCGCCTCGGATCTGCTGAGCGACTGGCGCGACGGCGAGGACGCCTATGCCGGGACGGTGCTGGGCGCTGCCGCAGGCAACGACCGCTACTTCGATGCCAAGGAAGCCGCGCTGGATTTCGCCAAGTCGCTGCGCGGCGCCTTGCTTCTGGTGGGAGACTACAAGCTCGGGCGGCCGCTCGGCGATGCGCCGGAGGCGGCGCGCACGACGCGTGCCGAATCCTGGCGCTCGGCGCGCTCTCTGCGCAACATCAAGATCAACCTGCAGGCCGCCCGGGCGCTTTATGAAGTCGGCGGGGAGAGCAGCCTGTCGAGTCTCGCCCGGGCCCATCCACAGGGCGCGGAGCTGGACGAGGTGATCCGCGCCGCCCTGGAGCGCCTGAACGCCGCCGCCGAGGCGCAGCCGGACTCGCTGGTCGCGGCATTGGAGGTGCCGGAGGGCTGGGCGCAGCTCGATGCTCTCCGCGTCGAGACCCGCCGGCTGCTCGAACTGCTCGGTGGACCGTTCTCGGAAGTTCTCGGCCTGCCGATGGGATTCAACAGCTATGACGGCGATTGACCGGCGCGCTTTCCTGACGGCCTCGGCGGCATCCTGCGCCGCCTGGGGGCTCTGCCTCCCGCGGGCAGTCCTGGCCGCGGAATCGCGCTGCTTCGTCAGCGCCTGCTCGGATGAAGATGGCAATACGCTTGCCCGGGTCGTTACCGGGGACGGCCGGCTTCTCGCCACTTTGCCGCTGCCGGAGCGCGGTCACGGCGCCGCGCGCCGTCCGGGCCAGCGCGAGGTTGTCGTCTTCGCGCGGCGGCCCGGCCGCTTCGCGCTGGCCTTCGATCCGCTGTCGGCCGAGCCGCTGCGGCGCTTCGATGCGGCGGCGGGGCGGCACTTCTATGGCCACGGTGCGTTCAGCCCCGACGGCCGCTGGCTCTTTGCCTGTGAGAACGACTACGACAACGCCCGCGGCTGCATCGGCGTCTACGACGCGACGGTGGGCTATCGCCGCGAAGCCGAACTGGAGTCCCATGCCATCGGCCCGCACGAGATCGTGCTGCTGTCGGACGGACGCACGCTGGTGGTGGCCAACGGCGGCATTCAGACGCATCCCCAGGCGGGGCGTCGCAAGCTCAACATCGACAGCATGCAGCCGTCGCTGGCCTACATCGATGCAGCGAGTGGCGCGCTGCTGCACGATCATCGCTTGCCGGCGGAAATGCATCAGGCATCGATCCGCCACATTGCGGCTACGGCGAATGACGTGATCGGCGTCGCCATGCAGTACGAAGGGCCGCGCAACAACCTGGTGCCGCTGGTCGGCTTCCAGCATGCTGAGGCGGAAATCGTGCTGCCGCCAAGCGATGCAGCGACCCTGCGCAGCCTGCAGCAGTACTGCGGCGGCGCGGCGATGGACGCTTCAGGCCAAGTGCTCGCGGCCTCGGCCCCGCGCGGCGGCAACATCACCTTCTGGTCGGTGGCCCGGCAGTGCCACCTCGGCAGCCTGGCCTTGGCCGACGGCTGCGGCGTCGCCGCCTCGGGCGCGCCCGGCGGCTTCCTGGCCTCCAGCGGCTACGGGCGGCTGGTGCATCACAACGCGCTGAGCGGCGAGACGACACGGCTCGATGACCCGGCGGCCGCGCCGGTCGCCTGGGACAATCACCTGCTGGCGCTGACGCTGTAGACGGCCGTCAGGCCTCAGATTTCCGTCGGACCCCTGAGATTGAGGCAGAGGCCGGAGAACAGCACCGGGCCGCCCGGCGAAGCCGGAACCGGCCCGGCGTCCTCCAGCGTGACGGCCAGGGACTCCGATGTCTTGATGGCGTCCCAGCCCGCCTCGCCGAGCGGCTGGCGCAACACCTCGCCGCTGCTGACCTGCAGCAACGGCCGGGAGGTACCGGTGCCGCGTTCGACCGCCCAGACCTGGAACACCTTGCCCTGGTAGGGCGCGAGGTCGCGCAGCGGCTCGACGACGAGGCGCCAGGGGCCCTTGAAAGCGGTGACCACCAGCACCGGCTGGTTGGACTCGTCCTCGAGCACCGCCACGTAGCTCGGGTTGGTCTGCGGCGGTGCGACTTCGGCGACCTGCGGTCCGGCACTCGGCCGCAGGGTCTGATAGACGGCAAAGCCGGTCACCAGCACCGCAAGGCAGGCGGCGACGGCGCCGAAGGGACGCCAGAAGGCGAGGGTATTCCAGAAGCCGGCCGGGCGCGCCGGCACCGTCGCCGACGCCGGCGCGATGCGCCGTTGCAGGGCACGCCAGACGCGGGCCGGCGGCGCCACTTCCGGGGTGGCGTCGACCAGGGGCGTCAGGCGGTCCTCCCAGGCCTCGACCCGCCGCCGCAGGGCGGGGCGGGTGCGCAGCAAGGCCTCAAAGCGGCGCCGCGCCGGTCCCTGCATCGCGCCTGCAACATAGGCGCTTGCCAGGAGTTCCTGCAGTTGCGGGTCGTCGTACCTCATTGATCCAGGCACTCCCTCACCTTGATCAATCCCCGCCGGATCCAGGTCTTTATTGTGCCCACCGGCCGCTTCAGCCGCGCGGCCACCTCGGTTGGCGTCAGGCCCTGGTGATAGGATAGCAGAATACAGTCCCGCTGTTCCTCGCCGAGCAGGCCGAGGCACCCGAGAACCCGCTGCATCTCCTGGCTGGTCTCCGCCAGGGCTGCCGGATTCTCGGTGCTGGTGCGCTGGTCCTTTTCAGCGATCCATTCGTCTTCCTTGGCTCGGTAGTCCGCCCGGCGCAGCAGATCAAGCGACTGGTTGCGGACCACATTGATCATCCAGGTCATCGGCCGCCCGCGGGCCGGGTTGTAACTCTCTGCATGGCGCCAAATCTTCACATAGGCTTCTTGCAGGGCCTCTTCGGCCCAGGCTTCTCGTCTCAATATACGCAGGGCGACGCCAAAGAGTTTCGCAGAGGTCGCTTCGTAGAGGGCGCCGAAGGCCGACTGGTCGCCGAGGGCACAGCGCGCCAGCAGCTGGCCCAGCTGCTCGGATGCGTCCCGGGACGCCGTAGAATTCATGATTCCGCTCACGTATTCAGTCCGGTCTGGCTCATTCCTCGGCCCCAAAGGCCCCTGAATTTCGCAGACCTGGCGGTTTCGGGCAATGGCGGGGGCGCATACCTGGAGCCGGTTCTGCTGAAGGGGGAAGCGGGCTGGTGATGGGCAAGAAGGCCGCGACTCGGTAGCGGCGATCTTGCCTCCTTGGTCGCCATCTGGCCAGGAACAATCCGGGTTAGCGGAGGCTCCGCTCGGCGCCGGCGCCGGCTTCGCTTCTCGCTTGCGGCAGTGAGCCGGAAGGCACGTTGCCGCTGTGCGCGGGTCGCCGCCGGCTCGGGAACGACGAAACCCGGCCGGACGGCGTGGACAAACCCCGAACGTTTCCCCAAGCCGCTGTGCCACCCGGGACATTGCGGCTATATTCTCTGCGCAAAAGCCATCGGCTTCACCTCCCCGAAAGGGTAAGGGGAATGGTTGTCATCACGGGACGCGCGGCTCGGCCGCAGTCGCGTACGGACAGGGTGCGCGATATTCTCGCGCGGCGGCGGCGCAACCTGTTGCTTCCCATCTTGCTGCTTGTTGCGGTGTCGCTGATCGCCGTGTCCGGGCTGTTGTATTGGAGCGCCGAGTCCGTCAGCCGCCGCGACGCCGTGGCGCAGGAGGACTTGGTTGGCTCGGTCATGCAGCTCCGCAAGGACGGCCTGCGCCAACTGGTGATCGACTATGCCTGGTGGGACGCCGCGGTGTCGCGGCTGGGCACGGCGCTCGACGAACGCTGGGCGCGCGAGGAACTGCCGGCCTACCTGCGGACCGCTTTCCACGTCCTGGCCGGTTGGGTGGTGGCGCCCGACGGGACGGTCCGCTACAGCTTCGAGAACGGCCGTGCCGTCGCGCCGGAAAATGCCCCGGCGCTGCCCGCGGGCGCGGCCGAACTGATCGCCGCGGCACGCAGCGGCCGCTCGATCGACGCCGTCCCGGCAGGCGGCTTCGTGCTGTATCAGCAGGACCTGGCGCTCGTCGGCGCCAGCCTCATCGCTGCGCGCGAAAGCGCCGAGGCCTCGGCGGGAGAAGACGGCAGCGTTCTGATCTTCGTCCAGCCCGTGGACCTCACGCTCTTCACTCGGGCCGGCGTTGCCGAGCACATCGACGACCTCCACTTCCTGCGGGGGCCGCCACCGCAGGACTACCTCGGCTGCGAGGTCAAGGGCCTCGACGGGCAGGTGATCGGCAGCGTCGTCTGGCGCGATCAGCGTTCCGGCGATGACCTGCTGTGGAGCCTCGCGCCGCTGCTCCTGGTCGCCTTGCTGGCGGTCTGCTTCCTCCTCGTCCTCGCCATCAAGCGGGTGGAAACGGTGGTTTCCCGCGAGGGGAGGCTTTCCATTTCGCTGCACCAGGAAAAGCAGCGGCGCTCGCAGAAGTCGGACTTCGTTTCGATGGTGTCCCACGAACTGCGCACACCGTTGCAGGCGATCGGGACGTCGGCCGATATGCTCGAGCGCTTCGGCGACCAGATGAGCGAGGCCGAGCGCCGCGAGGAAACCAAGACCATACGCAGCGCGGTCAGCACCCTGGCGCGCCTTGTCGATGACGTTCTGGTGATGGGCCGCTCCGAAGCGGCGGAAAACGGCGCCGGCACAGAGCCCAGCGACCTCGGACGTTTGTGCCGCGCAGTGTGGCGCGAGGTCTCTGTCGCCCTGCGCAGCAAGCAGCAACTGGTGCTGAAAGATGAGATTGCGGCACCGATCCACGGACTGAACGACGCCGCCATGCATACCATCCTGTCGAATCTGCTGCAGAACGCCATCAAGTATTCGCGGAGACTTGGCGAAGTCGTCGTCGAATTGAAGCGCGACGGCGGCAACTACATTGTCGCCGTGACGGACTGCGGGCCCGGCATTTCAGCAGAGGAGCGCGAGGCTATCTTCCAGCCCTATTGGCGTTCCACTCAGGCCGACGGCATCGCCGGCACCGGGCTGGGCTTGCCGGTGGCGCGCTCGGCGGCGCGCTCCCTGGGCGGGGAACTGGAGGTCGAGGACGCGGGGGAGGGCAAGGGTGCCTGCTTCACGGTCCGCTGGCCGGTGCCGGACTGACCCCGAAGGAGCGATTGGTGGACCGCCAGCCCGGCGGACGCCCGGCTTCGAGCACAACCGTAACTCTCCCAAAGGTTGTGATTTCGCCTTACAATAACGCGACAGTCTAGGTTGAGGGAATATTTCGGTTCCGGGGATGGTAAATAGCCGAAACCGACAGGGTAGTTCTATAAATTGTGGGATAAATCGCAAAATTACCAGTTTTGCGCGTATTTTTCCTTTGGGACTTCATGGCGAATTCGCATAGATTTGGGCGGGGTCATAGAACCTTTGACTAGTAGGGAGAACGGATGCTTGCTCATCAACTCATCGGGAAGGCCAGACAGGCTCACCCCGTAGACGTTCATGTGGGTGGACGTGTGCGCCTTCGCCGCGTGTTCCTCGGATACTCGCAGGAAAAGTTGGCGAACGCCTTGGGGCTGACTTTCCAGCAGATCCAGAAGTACGAGCGTGGCGCCAATCGAATCAGTGCCAGCAAGCTCTACGAGCTGTCGCGAATCCTCAGTGTGCCGGTGACTTACTTCTTCGAGGGGGTCGAGTCCGAGGGCGAAGCTGGGGCTGGGACGGGATCGAATGCGGGGGCCACGACGACCACCAACATTCATTCGTCCGACCCCGATTTCACCAACCAGCGCGAAACGCTTCAATTAATCAGTTCCTACTATAGGATACCTGACGCGAAGGTTCGGGCTGAGGTACTCTCCCTCTTGAAGACGCTGGGACGGCCCGCCGACAGCTGATTGGCGGCAGGTCAGCAAGGAGGCTAGGACGGCGCACGCGAGACTGGGCATCCTGAACGGGGATACTGCACGGCTGTCGAACAGCCGCAGGCTACCTTTTACCGCTCTTCATCCTGGCGCCATCCGGGTTTCAGCAGTTTCCGTCAGATCTCCCCGGAGGCGCTCCGGCTCCTTGAAGACTGCATCGCTTGCCTGTCGCGACGGCGGCGGGCGGCGGCGCGGCGGATGCTGCCGGTGAACGGCAGCGTCGAGGCCTATGTGGAGGCGCTGGCGGGTGCCGCCAGCACCGCGGAAATCGGCGCGCGGCTCCAGAGACAGCTCGAGCAGCTCGGCTTCGACAGCTTCTCCTACGTCCATGCGCGTCCCCCCCTCGGCAAGAAAATCCGTTCTTTCGTGCCGGTTGGCTCGCGCAGCGGCAAGCAGGTGCACGAGTTCCTGGCGACGCTGCCGGACGGTTGGGTCGACCACTACCTGTCCCACGACTACGGCGATCTGGACCCGACCTTCCAGGCGGCAATGCACCACATCCTGCCGTTTCGCTGGCGCGAAATCAGCGGACGCAACGATCTCACGGCCGGCCAGCGCAGGGTGCTCGACGAGGCACGGGACCACGGCATCGCCCACGGCGCAACCGTCCCGATCCATGGGCCGGACAGCGGCCTGTCGACCCTCAACGTCGTCGTCGGCGGCAGCGAGCGACATTTCGACGAGGCCTACCAGCAGGGCTATCGCGATCTCGTCTGGGTCGCGATGCATGCCCATGAAGCCTTTCTGAACCTGGCCGAGGACGTCGCCGAGGGAGGCCGGGTGCGCCTGACCGACCGCGAGCGCGGCTGCCTACAATGGACCGCGCGCGGCAAGACCGCCTGGGAGGTAGGCCAGATCCTCTCTATCTCCGAGGAAACGGTGCTGTTCCACCTGAAGAACGTGACCCGCAAACTGGGCGTCTTTTCCAAGCACCACGCGGTCGTCAAATCGATCGTCCAAGGCTACATCCTGCCGTAGGATTGTTCCTCTAACATATTGATATGGCTGGATTGTTCCGGCGCTCGTCCCATCGTCTGCCAGCCTTTTCCTGTACCCTCGAAGAGTCTCGCGAGTCTCCCCCCATTTCTGGGAGGCTGCCTGCGAGCGCCAACTGCGGTCCAATATCCCGACAAGCAACGGGAGGCCAGGCCGCCGTGATCGACGTTGTGACACCCGACCTCTATGCCGACTATGCCGGCGAACTCAGGCTGATGTTCCAGCAGCGCTATCGGGTGTTCAGGCAGCGCATGGGCTGGAACGTGCCGGGCGGTGACGGTGAAGAGCGCGACAGCTTCGACGATCACTACCCGATCTACCTGCTGGCCCAGGACGACGGCTGCGAGCTCGTCGGAAGTTGGCGCTTCCTGCCGACCACGGGCCCCTACATGCTGCGCGACGTCTTCCCGCAATTGCTGGAGGGTGCCAAGGCTCCCTACCACCCGCTGATCTGGGAAGGCAGCCGCTTTGCGGTGGAGCGGCGAGGCAGTCGCGGGCGCATCAGCAGCGAGCTGCTCTGCGCCGTTACCGAGACCTGCATCGCTTTCGGAATTCGCGAGTTGATCACCGTCTACGACGCCCGCATGGAGCGTCTCCTGCCGCGGCTCGGCTGTCCGCCGAAATGGCAGTCGCGGCCGTGCCGGGTGGGGACGTCCCTGGCCTACACAGGCCGCTTCGATATGAACCGCGCCACCCTGTCGAGCTTGCGTGCGGTCGGCGGCATACAAGGATCCGTCATCCGCAATGCGCCCTTCTTCGACGAGGTCGCCGTTGCCTGAACTTTCACCGGAGGAGAAAGAAATGCCCAATTCCAAGTCCAGCGATCCCATTGAACTGAAGGCCCACGATCCCCTGCAGGACGCGGCCGCCATCAAGCGCTGCCTCGACTACCTGCGGATCGAGGCGGAGCGCACGGGCCTGCCCTTTGCCGCCCACCTGATCGGCGTCGCCGCCCAGGCAGTCTCGGATTCCATCGCCCTGTCCGAAAAGTCGGTGGCCCGCATCGACCGCAACGGCGCCGCTCAGATGGCGGCCTCGGCCGGCGCCACGGACCGGCGTCACTGATCGCCTGAGCATGCGGAAGGAGCGCAAGCGGGCAAGGACGGCACGGCCAGCCGTGCGACAGGTCAAAGCGGGAGGACAGAGATGAGCCTAGCGATCGATCATCCCTCAGGCAGGGCGCGCGCCGCGCGGAAGCATGACGAGAGTCGCGCCTGCGCGCCGGTGGTCCTGCGGGGCCGACCACTGGTCGGTCACCTGCCTGAACTGCGGGCCGATCCCTTGCGTTTCTTCACCCGCATCGCGCGGGATCACGGCGACGCCGTCGAGCTGCATTTCGGCTTCGACAAAGTGCTGATGCTGAACAACCCGGCGATGATCCGCCACGTCCTGCAGGACAACCGGCTGAACTACGAAAAGAGCAAGTTCTACGACGTCATGCGTGCCGTGCTCGGCAACGGAATTTTCCTCGCGGAGGGGGACGAGTGGCTGTCGCAGCGGCGCACGGCCGCGCGCAGTTTCCAGGGCTGTCAGCTGCGGCGTATGACCGCGGCGATGCAGGATGCCGTCGGCGACCTGCAGCAGCGCTGGAGCGGGCTGGCTGCCCGCGATGCCGTCATTGATCTGATCCCGGAGATGATGCGGCTTACCCTCGACATCCTCATGCGCACGCTATTCAGCCTGCGTCTCGACGATCAGTATGCCGAGATCTTTCAGGCGCTGACCGTGGTGCTGCGCGATGCCGAGCGGCGCATCTGGTCTCCTTTCAATCCGCCGCGCTGGCTGCCGACCCCGCGCAACCGGGAGGTCCGCGCTGCGCTGCGCGTCCTCGACAGCTTCGTTTTCGGCATGATCGAAAAGCGCTGCGCCGAGCGCGCGCAGGCCGGCGAGCCGGCCCGCGAGTCCGAAGGCGATCTGCTCGACCTGCTGCTCGACAATCGCAATGGCCGCAGCGATCGCCAGATCTGCGACCAGTTCCAGTCTATGATCCTGGCCGGGCACGAGACCACCGCCAACGGGCTTTCCTGGTGCTGCTACCTGCTGTCGCTGCATCCGGAATCGCTGCGGCGCCTGCGCAGCGAAGTGCGCGAAGTCCTGCAGGGTCGCCCCGCCGGTTTCGCCGATCTGCCGGCGCTGAAATACACCCGCATGGTCTTCGACGAGACCCTGCGGCTCTACCCGCCGCTGTGGACCTTCTCGCGGGTCGCCGTCGCAGACGACGCCTTCGCCGGACTGGAGCTGCCGGCCGGGACCAACGTCATGCTCAACATGTTCGCGGTGCACCGCCGGCCGGCGCTGTGGGACAACCCGGAGGGTTTCGATCCCTCGCGCTTCGATCCGCAGCGGAAGAACAGCCAGCGCTTCGCTTACTTCCCCTTCAGCGACGGCCCGCGCAGCTGCCTCGGCGAGCGTTTTGCGATCCTCGAGTCGATGATCGCCCTGGCCGGCATCGTCGACCGCTTCGACCTGCAGCTGCTGCCGGGCCAGAACGTGGAGCCTGAGCCGATGATCACCCTGCGCCCGCGCGGTCCGCTGCTCATGCGGCTGGTGCCGGCGCCGGCCGCCTGAGCCCCGACGGGACTCGCAACCAAGGAGTACCGATCCATGCCGGCGCCGGTCCTCGTGGCCTTGAGCTATCTGGTGGGGCTCGGCATTGTCTATCCCTTCCTGCCGTTCCAGGCGTTGTCGCTTGGGGCGACGCCGTTGCAGGTGTCGCTGCTGCTGGTCACCGACACCACGGTCATTCTGCTGCTGGCGCCTTTCCTGGGACGGCTCAGCGACCAGCTCGGCCGACGCCGGGTGATTTTCCTGGCGCTCGCCACGGCGCCCGTGGCCTACCTGTTGCTGGCCTATGCCGACAGCCTGTTGCTGCTTTTCGCAGCGCGCGCCTGCGCCGGAGTGAGCAACGCGGTGATCCCGGTGATCCAGGCGCTGGTCGCCGACAGCACCAGCGACAGGAGCCGGGTGAACGGTATGGCCAACGTGAATTCCGCCTATGGTCTCGCCTTCATCATCGGGCCGCTGATCGGCACCGTCCTGCTCGGGGCGGATGGCGACGACTATCGCAGCGCAGCCTTCGGCGCGGCGGGCTTTGCCCTGCTTGCGATCCTGCTGACGGCAAGCCTGGCGCGCGGCAGCAGCAGCGGCCCCTCGATGCAGCCGCTGCGCTTCGTCGCCCTGCCGCCGCGCAGTATCGTTGCTGCGCCGTTCTGCCTCGCACCCATAGCGATCATGGCCGTGCTTTCCTTTGCCTATGCCTCGATGGACTCCACCCTGGGACTGTGGTCTTCGCGCCTGCTCGATTGGGATGCGCGCGATGTCTCCCTCGGCTTCACCCTCGCCGGTCTGGCGGCGGTGTTTTCGCTCTGGGTGCTGATCCCGGTGCTCTGCACGCGCTACGGCGAGGCGCGCGTCACCGCCGGGGCCAGCGCGGCCATGGTGCTCGGCATGGGCCTCTTCGTCGCCTGGCCCAGCGATCACGTCATCGCTGTGGCTCTTATGCTGCTGGGGGCGGGAATCGCCATGTGCCTCTCCTGCCTGCAGGCACTGCTGTCGAAGGCGGCGCCAGGGTCGGTGCAAGGGGCTGCCATGGGATTCAATCATGCCGTCCTCAGCCTGGCACGCATTCTCGGGCCGGTGTGGGGCGGCTATGCCCTCGGCAGCCTCGGCGTCGGCTGGCCGTACCTGACCGCGGCCCTGCTGTCCTTCGCAGCGCTGGTGATGGTGATCTGGATCTATCGTCCGCTGCCGCGCGCGGTGGAAGGCTAGCGGGCAGGGCCTGTGCCAAGGTGAAAGGAACAATGCGATGTTGAACGTGGCCAGCTTCCTCGACGCCAGCGCCGCCCGCCATCCCGAGCGCCGGGCGCTGGTCTTCGAGGGGCGCAGCTACAGCTTCGCCGAGGTGTTGGCGATGGCCAACCGGGTGGCCAACGGCCTGGCCGCGGCGGGCTATGGGCCGGGCAGCCGCATCGCGCTGGCCTGCGGCAATCGTCCGGGCTTTCTCGCCGCCTACTACGGTATCCTCAAGCTCGGCGGCCTGGCGGTGGTGCTGAGCACCACGCTGCGCGAGCGCGACATCCGCTTTCAGCTGGAGGATTCCCAAGCCGAGGCCCTGCTCACCTATGACGGCCGCGGCGATACGGCCTATGCCGAGCGGGCCCTGGCGGCGGCCGAGGCGGCTGCGGCCTGCCGGCGGGCCTGGGTGATCCCCGCGGAGCTCACGGCCGCCTCGACGCTTGCCGGCTACCCCTCGCTCGGCGACCTCATGTCCGGCCAGCCGGACCAGGCCAGGACCCATGGCTACGCCGCCAATGACACTGCAGTGCTGCTCTATACCTCCGGCTCGACCGGCCGGCCGAAGGGTGTCGAGCTGACTCAGGCCAACCTCCTCGCGCTGACCCGCATCAATCAGGGCCTGGCGCCGCGCGAGCAGACGCGGGTGCGATTGATCTCGACGCCTCTGTTCCACATCATGGGCCAGGTCTGCGGACTCAACATCAGCATGCTGAGCGGCGAGACGCTGGTGCTGGTGGACGGCTTCGATCCGGCCCGCATCTGGCGGCTCATGGTCGAAGAAGCGGTCACTTATTTCGTGCACATGCCGATCTACTACCAGTACCTCATGGAAAGCGCCGACGGCATCGACAGCGCCGCCGTGCGGCGCAGTCTGCGACTCTGCGCGACCGGCGGCGCGCCGCTGCCCGTCGGTCTCTCCGACGCCTTCGCCGCGCGCTTCGGCACGGCCATCGTGCCCGGTTACGGCCTGACCGAGACCTCCTCCATCGTTGCCTGGGGCGGCGGCAGGACGGACCGTTGCGGGCTGACGCCGACAACGGTCGGCCGTGTGGTGCCGGGGGTCGAGGTGATGCTCGACAATGCTGGACGGCTCAGCGCCGCGCCGGGCGTGCAGGGCGAGATCCTGGTGCGCGGGCCGGGCGTCATGAAGGGCTACCTGAACCTGCCGGAGGTGAGCGCGCGGGCGCTCTCCGGCGGCTGGTTCCGCAGCGGCGACATCGGCCGCTTCGACGCCGCCGGGCGGCTCGACATTCTTGGGCGTGCCGACGACAAGATCCTGCGCGGCGAGGAGCACATCTACCCGGCGGAGGTGGAGGCGGTGCTGAAGGCCCATCCCGCGGTCGCCGAGGCGGCGGTGATCGGCATTCCCGACGCCTACCTGGGCCAGGAGGCCAAGACTTTCGTCGTGCTGCGCGACGGCTGTCGGCTCGCCGGGGACGATCTGCTCGGCTGGCTTGCCCGCGAACTGCCGGACGGCAAGTGTCCCGGCCTGCTCGAGTTCCACGCAGCCCTGCCGATGACGGCGACCGGCAAGGTCGCCCGTCATGAGCTGCTTAACCTTAACGCGCGGCTCGCCCGCTAACAGTTTCTATAGAAACTGCTGCCTATCCTTCCTTGCGCCGCAAACAACCGCGATAGGAGGCCGGCGGCAGATGAACCGCAACAATAGCACCGTGACGCGCAAGGAGCGTCGGCGCGATCGCCGGCGCCCGATGCAGCTCGAGGTCTTGCTGGGCGGTCAGGAAATCCAGCTCACGGACCTCAGCGCGGCAGGCTTCGGCGTCGCCATCGACGCCACCGATCAGCGGCCGTACGATTTTCGCGTCGGCCAGCACCTGCGATTGGAATTCCGCCCGCAGGGCGGCGAGGCGCTCTCGCTGGCCGTGGAGATCGTCCGGTCGATGGGGGAGAACGGTGTTGTCGGCGGCGTCTTCCTCGACCTCACCGACGAGGCTTACAACGCCATCGAGGCGCTGCTGACCGGCCGCTTCAACCGCCGCCGCTGACCCCGGCAAGGAAAAGGAGCGCCGCAGGGGGCGCTCCCTCGGAACTCTCCCGCACCGGCGTCCGGGATCCCGCTTCGCTGTCAGCCGCCCTGGGCGACCTGGGTCGGCACGGGCCCGGTCTTGCGGCTGTAGAAGATGTGGCGGCCGATCGTCGGCCCCTCCGCGAAGGCCTTGCGCCAGACCGGCTTCACGTAGTCGGCGTGATACCACAGGGCCCCCTTCGAGGGATCCTCGGCGCGGCCCCAGTAGACCATGCTGGCGAGGGTCGTGGCCTTCGCCCAGGCGCCCTTGTCCTCCACCACGTCGGGCTTGCCGTCGCAATACCAGGAGAACTGACACCTGTGCAGCACCTCGTCGGTGCCGTCCTGCACCACGCCGCAGACCGTATCCGGAAAGTACTGCGAGGCGACGCGGTTCATCACTACGTGAGCCACGGCGAGCTTGCCCTCGAGCGGCTCGCTGCGCGCCTCGTAGTAGATGTTCTGGGTGAGGCAGGTCAGCTCCTCGCGCAGCTTGCCCGGATTCGAGGTGAAGCTGCCGGCGAGTTGCTCTTCGAGGTCGAGCTGAGTGAGGCCTACCTGACGCACATAGAATTGGTCGGGGTCGATGTCCTTGACGTCGACGGGAATGAAGCTCTGCGCGGTGACCCGGGTCCAGGTGTCGTTGACCCGGTCGCTCGACGCCACACCGGCCAGTGCAGCGCCGGCGACGAGGCAGGCGAGGGGCGCGCTGATCGCGGAGCAGAGCGCATTGGCGCTGAGGCCGTGATGCTCCCCGGCGATCAGTTGGCGCGCGGTTGCGAGCCAGCGATCCCGGTGCGGCCGCCAAACGGCCAGCATGTGTGCAATCCGACTCATTCTAATGTCCGTTACCCTGTGAACATCCCGCGGCCTGCACCTGAGTTCTGGGCTGGGCCGACGTTTTCTTTGTCGTATCGGAGCCGGATCGGGTTCTAAAGACCCCGGTACAGGCCCTGGCTTCCCAGTGGGCGCTTCGTCCGCTGACAAAGGTTTACACAATCTTAACAAGGTACATCAAGAAGAATCGTATTATATTTGCCACTAATTCACCTCAAATTCGCGGTAAATTAACTATTAATGCCATATATATTCGGAAACCAGGATCGTAATTGTCGGCAACAAAGTTGCATATTCTAGGTTTGTACTTACACGCATCGCCGAATGCGGCAGCATATGCTTGTTAATCCTTGCAAATCGCTGGCCACTCTCCAAGAATTCTCCTCTTCATTACAATTGATCTCGCGGCTGCGGTAAGACGATTCACCCACTTTCTACTAGAGCGGCGCCGCTTGAATCTTGCCCGGATCGCGAGTCCACCGGACTCAATACTCCCGGCGTGGCGAAGGCCCGAGGGGGCGGCAGCGAGGCCGGGCCGGTGCGGGCCGGCGATTCTCCAGGGGGCAAATTTGGGGCCGCGGCCCGATCGGGCCCGCGAGTCGCGGCAGAGCGTTAACAAGCGTGGTTAACGAACGGCCGCCGGTCACCCCCGGCGGCCGTCGATGGTTCGCTCCCCTGGCCTAGCCCGGACTTCTCAAACTATGGTGGGCGTCACGGAGGCGCATTTGCCGACAGGCCAGGAAAGACGCGAAGAGCGTATCGGGAATACGCTCGAGCGGGTTGACGCCGCCTGTCGGCAAATGCGCCCCGCCCTTCGGGTCGCGTCAGGAAGCCCGCTGGCTGCGTCAAAGCCCTCAACCGTAGTCTCCGCTACGCTTTTCGGGCTCCTCCTGCCCAGCGGGCTTCCTGACGCGATGACGCTCCGCCATAGTTCGAGAAATCCGGGCTAGAGCCGGCCCAGCGTGAGCAAGTTCTGATTGCCGAGCCAGGCCTTGGCGAAAGCGGCCCGTGTCGCCGCCGCGTTCCCGTCGCCCGCGGCGGTCTGCGCCTGGAGCAGGCCCCACAAGACCCAGCCGTTGCGCGGCGCTTGCCTGAGCGCCTGCTCGAAGGCGGCAACGGCATCTGCGGCGCGCCCCTGCTGCAGCAGCACGGCACCGAGCGTCTGGCGTAGCGGGTAGTACCAGAAGGGCGGCTCCATGTAGGACAGGCCGTCCTGTAGGGCGATGGCCTCCATCAGATGATGCTCGGCGGCCCCATAGTCCTTGCGCGACTGCTCGATGCGGGCCTCCACGACATGCTTGGCGATGCGGAGCACCTCTCGGGCCGGCAGGTACTGCGCTTCGAGACCGCTCAAGTCCGCCGCGGTGAAGAGGCGCTCGATCGCTTCCGCCTCGCGCCGCGCCGACTCGACCTCGCCACTGGCGGCGAGCGCCACGCCGCGCGCGTAGTGCCAGAAGCCCTTGACGAAGGGGAAACGGCCGCCCGGGTCGCGCAGCGCCAGGATGGTCTCGGCATCGCTGAACTGGGCGTGCGCGCTGTACGGCGCCGTCTTGATCGCCTGCACCCAGGCCAGTTCCTGCGACACCTCGTCCGAGGTCACCTTGGCGAGCTTCTCCGAGCTGGAGATCACGTCTTCCGCCACGCCGGCCATCTGCGCCGACACCAGCAGAAAGTGCACGTTGTGCGGATAGTAGCCGAAGCGGTAGAGCGGGCTCGCCGCTGCGCCAGCCTGCTGCAGGAAGGCCTCGTCGGCGGCGGCGGCGTCGCGGTTGACCGCCATGGAGTCCTTGTGGCGTCCGATGCGCATGTAGATGTGCGCCGGCATGTGGGTGAGGTGGCCGGCTGCCGGCGCGGCGCCGCGCAGCCGGTCGGCGACCGCCTCGGCATCCTCGGGATGTTTCGAGGCCTCGACCGCGTGGATGAAGAGGTGCGCGGCGCCCGTGTGGTCGGGATTGATCTCGAGCGCCTGTTTCAGGCTGACGGCGATGTCGCGGCCGCGGCCCTTCGGCGTGGTGCCGTCGGCTTCCCAATAGTCCCAGGGCTGCAGGTTCATGTGCGCCTCGGCAAACAGCGTCAGCACGCTGGCGTCGTCCGGAAAGGCCTCAGCCGCCTTACGCATGCCCTCGGCCCAGGCTTTTTCCAAGGCGGCGCGGTCGGCGGCGGGATCGGCCGCGTAGCGCTCGGCGAGGGCGTCGATCAGCGCCTTCTCCTTGGCCGTCACCTTGTGCTTCAGCGCCACGGCCTGCCCGACGGCGGCATAGGCTGGTGCGACGGCGGACTCGGGCATGGCGCTGTTGATGTTGGGGCCGAGCACGAAGGCCTCGCCCCAGAAGCACATGGCGCAGCTTGGATCGAGACGCTGGGCTTCCCGGAAGGCGCGGCGCGCTTCGGCGTGGTTGAAACCCCACGCGAGCCGCAGGCCCTGATCGAAATAGGCCTGCGCCGCGCCGCTGCTCGTCGTCACCCGCATCGAGACGCCGCCGAGGCCGGTATAAAGCGGGGGACGACCGGCCGCCGTGCTGCCGGCGCCGGAATCGAGCCCGGGCTGGAAGACTTCGCGCCCACGCTCAGGGGTCGCGGGATCGTGCGCTGCGGCGCCGGTGACATTGACCGTGATGGCGAGCATCAAGCTGGCAAAGGAAATCCTAAAGGGGACAGTCGCTGAACGATGCATGGTTGCTTCCCTTCTTGTTGGTGGACGATGCGTCTTCGCGAGGACGATCGATCGCTCGGCGCGCAGGCCGGCAAGAGCAGAGGCGACGAAGGCCGCAGTGGGAGAGCTAACACCCCTCAGATGTCGTGACGGTTTCGCCACGCCGGGAATTGGGTTTCAATTGTATCGTTGAGGGCGGCATCGGTGGGATTGGCGGCTCGGCCGCAGCCCCAACTCCCGGATGCAGATGAGGGCTTGTCAGAAAGCCCGGAAGGCCGGCTTCAGCGCAGGCCCTTGGTGCTTCCGGGGGCGCTGACGGGAGTTTGGTGGATGCCGCATTCGACTTTACCGCTGTCGGCCCAGCGGCCGGCACGCGAGCCCGTCGCCCCATCGCTCTTGGAGGTGCAGGGGGCGCAGCCGACGGAGGGGTAGCCCTGGGCGCCCAGGGGGTGGCGCGGCAGGTCGCGCGCCACGAAGGCGCGGGCGAGGGCGGCGGTGTCCCAGTTCGCCAGGGGGTTCACCTTGATGCGCGACTCCGCTGCTTCGAAGTGGCCGATCTGCCGGCGCTGGCCGCCCTGATAGCGCTTGCGGCCGTTGATCCAGGCGCTGAAGCCGGAAAGTGCGCGCTCCAGCGGCAGGACCTTGCGCAGGTGACAGCAGAGGTCCGGGCCGCGGTGCCACAGCGTGCCGTCGCGGTCTGCCCAGGCGAGGTCGTCCGGCGCCGGGCCGACGCTGCGCACGTCGGTGAGGCCGAGCCTGGCGATCAGCGTGTCGCGGTAGGCCAGTGTCTCGGGAAAGTGCTTGCCGGTTTCCAGGAAGATCACCGGCGTGTGGCGGTTGACCTGCGCGACGAGGTCGAGCAGCACGGCGGACTCGGTACCGAAGGAGGACACCACGGCGATGCGGCCGGTGAAGATCTCGTTGATCGCGGCGTCGAGCAGGGCGGTGCCGTCGAGCCCGCCGTAGCGCAGCTCCAGCAGGTGCGCCCGCTGGGCCAGGCGCAGGGCCTCGTCCTGATTGGCTGGCGGGCGCACGACCAGGGGCGTCGAATCGGTCTGTGACAGGGCCTGTTGCATCGTCTGTCTGCTTCGGTGTTTCAGGGCTCTAGCGGGCGCTCGGCAAGGCCGCGCGGCGCAACACGCCGAGCGAGGGCCCGCTACGACCGGTCGGCTGATACCACAGGCTGATCTCCGCCATGGCGTCGCGCCAGGCCTCGGCCGCGTTTTCGTTGGCCACTTCGAAGGCATCGAAGCCGCAGCGCACCATGAACAGCAGCTGGTCGCGCAGCACGTTGCCGACGGCGCGCAGCTCCCCCGTGAAGCTGTATCGCTCGCGCAGCAGCCGTGCGTAGGAATAGGCGCGACCGTCGCCAAAGCGTGGGAACTCCAGCGCGATGAGGTCGAAGTAGTGCAGGTCGTCGACGATCTGCGCCGGCGACTGGTCGCTCTTCAGGCGCAGGCCAAGGCGGCCGTTGTGACCGCGCAGCCGCTCGCGCCCGGCCTGCCACTGCTCGAGCGTAACGATGATCCTGCCCTGCGGCGCCGGTTCGGCGTCTTCGGGCAGCGGCGTCCAGAGATCCTCGACGACCTTGCCCTCTTTAAGCAGCGGCATAGAGCTTCTCCTTGAAGGGCGCCTGGCCGAGGCGGGCCAGGGTGTCGTTGAAGCGTTCGCCGTCGCGGCGCAGTTCCAGATAGGTGGTGACGATACTGTCGACCGCGTCGACCACGTCGTCGTAGGAAAACGCGGGTCCGATAATCTTGCCGACCGCGGCGTTCTCGTCGGCGCTGCCGCCGAGAGTGATCTGATAGAACTCCTCGCCCTTCTTGTCGACGCCGAGGATGCCGATGTGGCCCACGTGATGGTGGCCGCAGGCATTGATGCAGCCGGAGATCTTGATCTTCAGGTCACCGATCTCGTGCTGCCGCTTGAGATCGCTGAAGCGCTGGGTGAGGCGCTGGGCCACCGGGATCGAGCGCGCGTTGGCGAGGTTGCAGTAGTCGAGGCCGGGGCAGGCGATGATGTCCGACACCAGGCCGACGTTCGGCGTGCCGAGCCCGTCGGCCTCAAGGGTCTCCCAAACCTCGGCGAGGTCGCTGAGGCGCACGTGCGGCAGCACCAGGTTCTGCTCGTGGCTGACGCGGATTTCGTCGAAGCTCAGACGCTCGGCGAGGTCGGCGACGACCTCCATCTGGGCGGCGCGGGCGTCACCCGGCGCGCCGCCTTCCGGCTTCAGCGAGATGGTGACGCAGGCATAGCCCGGCGCCTTGTGCGGCGTCACGTTGCTGCGCACCCAGCGGGCGAATTCCTGGTCTTCGAAACGTCGCGCCTCAAAAGCCGGCTGGTTGGCTTCCAGCGTCTCGAAAGCCGGCGGCGCAAAGTACGCCTCGATGTGCGCGATCTCCTCGCTCGGCAGGGTGAGGGCGCCGTCCTTGATGTGCAGCCACTCGTCTTCGACCAGATCCTTGAAAGCCTCTGCGCCGGTCTGCTTCACCAGGATCTTGATGCGCGCCTTAAAGAGGTTGTCGCGCCGGCCGAGCTGGTTGTAGACGCGCAGGATGGCCTCCAGGTAGCTCAGCAGGTGCTGCTTGGGCAGGAACTTGCGGATCGTCGTGCCGATCACCGGCGTGCGGCCGAGGCCGCCACCGACGATCACCTCGAAGCCGACCTCGCCCGCCTCGTTGCGGCGGATCTGCAGGCCGATGTCGTGGAAGCGCACGGCGGCGCGGTCGTTCGGCGCGCCGGTGATGGCGATCTTGAACTTGCGCGGCAGGAAGGAGAATTCCGGATGCAGGCTCGACCATTGGCGGATGATTTCCGCGTAGATGCGCGGATCTTCGATCTCGTCGCCGGCGGCACCGGCGAAGTGGTCGGCCGTCACGTTGCGGATGCAGTTGCCGCTGGTCTGGATGGCGTGCATCTCGACGCTCGACAGTTCGTCGAGAATGTCCGGCACGTCATGCAGCTGCGGCCAGTTGTACTGGATGTTCTGGCGCGTGGTGAAGTGGCCGTAGCCGCGATCATAGTCGCGCGCGATGCTGGCCAGCTTGCGCATCTGGTGCGAGGACAGCGTGCCGTAGGGCACCGCGACGCGCAGCATGTAGGCGTGCAGCTGCAGATAGAGACCGTTCATCAGGCGCAGCGGCTTGAACTCGTCCTCACTCAGTTCGCCGGCGAGGCGGCGCTCCACCTGTCCGCGGAACTGCTTCACGCGCTGCTGCACGAAAGCCAGATCGAATTCGTCGTAACGGTACATCGCTCAGGGTCCTTTCAGGCGGCCTGGGAAGTCTGCTTCAGGCCGCTTTCTTGCGAAGCGGTGTCACGGTAGTCGGCACGCACCGTGGGGCCGGCGGCGCGGATCATCTCGCGGGCGCTGAGCGGCTGCAGTATGCCATCCACCTCGACCACCTCGAAGGCGTAGGGGGCGACGATGCGGCGCGCGGCCACGTCGGCCCCCGCCTGTGCCAGCATTTCCTCGATGACCGACTCGTTGCTGCCGGTGCGGCTCTCGTTCAGGTGGGTCGACCACCTGCCGCTGTCGGTCAGGTAGACGACGTCGCCTTCGCGCAGGCGGTTGGCGGTGATCACTTTCAGGCTCATGCCTGCCTTCTCCACTAAGAGGCGACGGCACGCGGCAGGGCCGCGGCAGCGCTTTGCAATTCGGCGGCGAGGTCGGCCTCCAGGGCCTGGCGCGCCACCTCGCCGATGACGATCAGGGCAGGGCCGGTGATGCCGTAGTCCTGCAGACGCCCGTCCAGTTCTTCGAGGCGCGCGGTGATGACGCGCTGTTCCGGACGGGTGCCGTTCTCGATGACGGCGACCGGCGTGCCGGTGTCGAGGCCGTGCTCGATGAGGCGGCGGGCGACCGTGCCGGCGGTGGAGACGCCCATGTAGACGGCCAGGGTCTGCTTGCCGCCGGCAAGGCTCGCCCAGTCGAGGTCGGGCTCGCCGTCGCGGGCGTGACCGGTGAGGAATGTGACCGCCTGGGCGGTGCCGCGCAGGGTGAGCGGAATGCCCGCCGCCGCGGCGCAGCCGGCCGCCGCTGTTACGCCCGGCACGACTTCGACGGCGATGCCGCGGGACCGCAGGTAATCCATCTCTTCGCCGCCGCGCCCGAAGATGAAGGGATCGCCGCCCTTGAGGCGCACCACGCGCTTGCCGGCCAGCGCATGCTCGGCCATCAGGGCATTGATCTCGTCCTGGGTCTTGGCATGGTTGGCCTTCGACTTGCCGACGTAGACGCGCTCGGCGTCGCGGCGCGCGTAGTCGACGATCTCCGGACCGACCAGCTTGTCGTAGAGCACCACATCGGCCTCCTGCAGGCGGCGCAGGGCCTTGAAGGTCATCAGATCGGGGTCGCCCGGCCCGGCGCCGACGATGGCAACCGAGCCCTCGTCGCGTTGGCGCACGGCACGGCCGTTGATGAGGCCGAGCATGGCCTCGCGCGCGCCCGCCTCGTCACCGGCCAGCACCTTGTCGGCCACCGGCCCTTCGAAGAAGCGCTCCCAGAAGCGGCGGCGCTGCAGGCCCTCGCCGATCTGGGCGGCCACGGCGCCGCGGAAGACGCCGGCGAAGCGCGCCAGGCGGCCGAGGTTGGCGGGCAGCAGGGCTTCCAGCTGGGCGCGGACCTGGCGCGCCAGGATCGGCGCGTCGGCGCCGCTGGAGATGCCGATGACCAGGGGATCGCGATCAATGATCGCCGGGGTGATGAAGCTGGAAAGCTCCGGCCGGTCGACCACGTTCACCGGGACGCCGGCGGCCTGGGCCGCTTCGGAGACCGCCGCGTCAACGGCGGACAGGCCAGTCGCGCTGATGATCAGGCTGCAGCCGGCGATATCGGCCGCCTCGAAGGGTCGGGCATGCCAAGTCAACGCGCCCGCGCTGGCCAAACCGGCGATCTCCGCGCCAGCGGCAGGCGCCACCACTACGGGCCGCGCACCCGCCTTCAGCAGCAGGCGCAGCTTGCGGGCGGCCGCTTCGCCGCCGCCGACCACCAGGCTGGGCCGGGTCGAAAGGTCGTGGAACGCCGGGAAATACCGCATGGGACGCCTTCCTGGGTGCTGCGGGCCGGCCTTCGAGCCGGGGATGGTCCATTCAATTTCACGTTAAAGCTACGGTGAAATTTCGCAATTGTCCAGGTCTGACTGTAAAAATAATTTTTATCACATAAAAATACAGTAAAATAGGTTGCTGGATCGCTGGCCTCGGCCGCGAGCTTCGCGGGTGACAGGGCCGCCGCATCTGCCGTATCAAGGAAGGCCGTTCTCGTCGTGGAGTCGCTTATGTCGTTACCTCGGCACCTTGGGTTGGTGCTGGCCCTTTGCTCTGCGGCCGCCCTGGCCGGTTGCTCCATGGCGCCGTTTCGGGTCGACGGGTCGGACGCCGCTGCCGAGGCCGCTAAGGCGCAGGGTCGGGACCTCCTGCCGCGGCTGCAGCCGCGCGCGATCGGCGTCTGCTACAGCCCGGCCTTCAACGAGCCGGCGGAGGTTGAGGCCGAGGCGGTCTACCTCTGCGAAGGCGGCCGCCTGGAACGACAGGATGAGGACTTCTTCTGGAACGGCTGCTCGCTGACCCAGCCGAACCGCATCAACTACGTCTGTTTCCCGCCGGACAAGGCCAAGCGGCTGAGCACGAGCGACAGCCCTAAGCCGTAGCAGCCTTCGCGGCGGCACGATCCGAACGGCTCAGGCCCACTGCCATTCGGCGAGCACCTGTGGGTCCTCTTCCTCCGCCTCGTGCTGCTGCCGGAGCCGCTGGAAATCGTCTGAGGTGACGAGCCGGGCAAGCGCCCAGACCGCCATGGCGCGCACCAGCGGGGAGGGGTCGTCGAGCAGCCGCTCGGCGGTCGGCGCCAGGGCGGCATTGCCGCTGTTGCCGAGGGCGATGAGTACGTTGCGGACAAAGCGGTCGCGCCCGGTACGCTTGATGGGCGAGCCGGCGAAGACGCGGCGGAAGGCCTCCTCATCGAGTTCGGCGAGATCCTTCAGGCGCGGTGCCGTGAGCTCGGCACGCGGCAGGAAAGCGGGCTCCGCCGTGCGCTGCGCGAACTTGTTCCACGGGCAGACGGCGAGGCAGTCGTCGCAGCCGTAGATGCGGTTGCCCATGGCGGCGCGGAATTCACGCGGGATGTGTCCCTTGTGCTCGATGGTGAGGTAGGAGATGCAGCGCCGCGCATCCAGCTTGTAGGGCCCGATAAAGGCATCCGTCGGGCAGATCTCGAGGCAGCGCCGGCAGGAACCGCAGTGGTCGCTCTCCGCCTGGTCCGGCTCCAGCGCCAGATCGGTGAAGACCTCGCCGAGGAACAGCCAGGACCCCAGGTCGAGGGAAACCAGGTTGCTGTGCTTGCCCTGCCAGCCGAGGCCGGCGGCCTGGGCCAGGTGCTTTTCCATCACCGGCGCGGTGTCGACGAAGATCTTTACCTCGGCGGCGAGGTCCTGGTGCATCCAGCGCGCCAGGGCCTTCAGGCGCCGCTTCATGAGGTCGTGGTAGTCGGCGTTGCGGGCGTAGACGGAAACCGAGGCGCGGTCCCGGCGCTCCAACAGGGCGAGCGGGTCCGCCGCCGGGCCGTAGTTCTGCCCCAGCACCACCACGCTGCGCGCCTCCGGCCAGAGGGTCTGCGGGTCGGCGCGGCGCTCGGCGTTGCGGGCCAGCCAGTCCATGTCGCCGTGGCAGCCCTCGGCGAGGAAAGACAGGAACTCCTGGCGCGCCTGGGCGGCGACCTCGGCGCGGGCGAAGCCCACGGCATCGAAGCCGAGCGACAGGGCTTGGGCGCGGATGCGCTCGCGGAGCCGGCTTCCGGCCCCGTCAGGGGGCGGCGATGTCGCCTTCGGCCTGTTGTCGCTCGAAGTCGGCAATGAAGTCCTCCAGCCTTCCGGCCGCGATGGCGCCGCGCAGGCCGGCCATGAGCTGCTGGTAATAATGCAGATTGTGACGGCTCAGCAGGATCGGACCAAGCATCTCTTTGGCTTTGAAAAGATGGTGCAGGTAGGCGCGGCTGTAGTCGGCGCAGCTCGGGCAGGGGCAGTCCGGGTCGAGCGGGCGCGGATCGTCGCGGTGGCGCGCGTTCATCAGGTTCAGCACGGCCCGCCGGGTAAAGGCCTGGCCGGTGCGCCCGCTGCGCGTCGGCAGCACGCAGTCGAACATGTCGATGCCGCGCCGCACGGCGCCGACGATGTCGGCCGGCTTGCCGACCCCCATGAGGTAGCGGGGCCGTTCGGCAGGCAGGTGAGGGATCGTCGTATCGAGCGTCTCGAACATCGCCGACTGCCCTTCCCCGACGGCAAGGCCGCCAATCGCATAGCCGTCGAAGTCGATCTCCTTCAGGGCCTCGGCCGAGACTTGGCGCAGCGCCGGATAGACGCTGCCCTGCACGATGCCGAAGAGGCCGTAGCCGGGGCGTGCCGTGAAGGCCGCCTTGCAGCGCGCGGCCCAGCGCATGGAGCGCTCCATGGACTCGCGTGCCACGCTCTCGCTTGCTGGAAAGCGCGTGCATTCGTCGAGCACCATGGTGACGTCGGCGTCGAGCAGTTCCTGGATCTCCATGGCGCGTTCGGGCGTCAGCGCGTGGAGCGTGCCGTCGAGGTGGGAACGGAAGGTGACGCCGTCTTCGGTGATCTTGCGCAGCGCCTCCAGCGACATCACCTGGAAGCCGCCGGAGTCCGTCAGGATGGGACCCGGCCAGTTCATGAACTTGTGCAGGCCACCGAGCTGCGCCACCCGCTCGGCCCCAGGGCGCAGCATGAGGTGATAGGTATTGCCGAGGACGATCTCGGCGCCGCTGGCCGCCACCTGCTCGCAGGTCAGGCCCTTCACCGTGCCGGCGGTGCCGACGGTCATGAAGGCCGGCGTGTTGACGCTGCCATGCGCGGTGGTCAGGCGGCCACGCCGCGCGGCGCCGTCTGTGGCCGCCACCTCGTAGCCGAGACTCAAGCCGCTCATGCCGCCGCTTCCGGCTCGAGCAGGCAGGCATCGCCGTAGGAGTAGAAGCGGTAGCCCCGGGCGATGGCGTGGGCGTAGGCCGCTTCCATGCGGGACTTTCCCGCAAAGGCGCAGACCAGCATGAAGAGGGTCGAGCGCGGCAGGTGAAAGTTGGTCATCAGCAGGTCGACACATTTGAAGCGATAGCCGGGCAGGATGAAGAGCGCCGTCTCGCCGGTAAAGGCCCGCACGGTGCCGTCATCTGCGGCGACGCTTTCGAGCAGCCGCAGCGAGGTGGTGCCGACGGCGACGATGCGCCCGCCCCCGGCGCGCGCCGCATTGATGGCCTCGGCCGCCGCGGCGGCGATCTCGCCGGTCTCGCTGTGCATCGTGTGGGCCTCAACCGCCTCGGCCTTGACCGGCAGAAAGGTGCCGGCGCCGACGTGCAGAGTGACGTTCACCCGGCCGACCCCGCGTTCCTGCAGGCGCTGCAACAGGCGGTCGGTGAAATGCAGCCCGGCGGTCGGCGCCGCCACCGCGCCCGCGCGGCGGGCAAAGACTGTCTGATAGTCGCTGCGGTCGCGCGGATCGCCCGACCTGTCGCGCTGGATATAGGGCGGCAGCGGCATGACGCCGTGGACCTCCAGCGCTGCCAGCAGGGCAGCGTCGCGGCGATCGAAGGCGAGGATCACCTCGCCGGCCTCGCCCTTGTCGATTACCGTCGCGGCGAAGTCGGGCGCGAAATCGAGACGGTCGCCCGTCGCCAGCTTGCGCGCCGGGCGGGCGAAGGCCTTCCAGGTGCCGCCGTCGACCGCCTGGTGCAGGGTGACCTCGACGCCGGCGGTGCCGCGCTGGCCGGCAAGGCGCGCCGGGATCACCTTGGTGTCGTTGGTGACCAGCAGGTCGCCGGGGCGCAGCAGCTCCGCCAGATTGCCAACCTGGCGGTCCGCCAGTTGCGCGCCGACGTGCAGCAGCCGCGCCTGGTCGCGCGGCTCGACGGGGCGTTGGGCGATCAACTCGCGCGGCAGGTCGAAGTCGAAGTCGCTCGTTCTCATGGGCATCAGGTGAGGCAGTCGTGAGATGGATCGGGCCGGTCTGGCT
>WHTV01000035.1:0-11573 GCA_009377535.1 Kiloniellaceae bacterium | reverse complement strand
ATGCCTTGCTCACTCAGGCGCTGTGCCGTAGAGCCGGTCGGTGACCGTCGGCACCCGAACCCCGGAGCTGAAGCCGCCGTAAGGCGTCTTCGCAACGGGCACGGGCGCGCCGGCGATCTCCGGCCCCTCGCCGCGCGCGTAGTCCTCGGCTCTGTAGGTGAGCAGCCGCCCGCCCTCGATCACGTAGACGACATCCGGGGCGGGGACGATATCCAGGGCGGGGCTCACAGCCGCCGGCGGTGGCGCGGCAGTCTCGAGCGGCGGCGCGCCGAAGGTGCGGGCATAGACCGCGCGGTAGGGAGAGCCCTGGGAGGCGGCGTAGGTGGGGCTGAACTGCGCAGCGTCCTGGCCGGCGGCAGCGCCGCTCCACGCCGGCGAGGCGCCCGCGAGGAGGGCGGCGACGAAGGCGGAGCGCCGGCATCGGTGGAGCGCTCGAATGGTCTGATCCCCCAGATCGGCTCGGCGGACTGGAAAATCGCGCCGCCGGGCGGCCCATTTAGCGGTCCGGGTGCTCCCGTCGTCCAGCGGCGAATGCCGCCGGGCCCCAGTGCAAGCGGACCGCCGGGGCGTGCTACTCGCCGACCGACTTCACCAAGGCATAGATCTGACGCCGTACGCCCGGGTCGGCGATCCTGTTGTAGGCCTGGATCAGCTTCAGGGTATCGTTCTTGCCAAGCAAATCCTGAAAGCCCTCCTCGGGGCTCGCCGATCGCGCGCCGCCAGGGTTTTCGGTGGCGTCGGACGCGTCCTCCGACGACAGCCCCTGGAAGAAATAGGCCGTCGGCACCCGCAGCGCGCGCGCCAGGTGATAGAGCCGGCTGGCGAAGACCCGGTTGGTGCCGCGCTCGTATTTCTGGATCTGTTGGAAGGTGATGCCCAGGGCGCGCGCCAGGGTCTCCTGGCTGAAACCCATGGCCAGGCGGCGCAGGCGCAGGCGCGATCCGATGGACAGGTCGATGGGGTCCGGCGTCGGGGGAGGTACAGGTGCTTTGTCGGTCAATCTCTGGATCTCTTTGCTTATTGTTGTTCGACCCAGCGGCGATGGGTGGCAACGGTAATAACGACAGGGTTGCGGACGTGTCAGGCTTAGCGCAAACCCGATGCAGGGATCAAGCGTGCGAAATGATCAGACTTTTGCTTGTCGTGGCGCTTATGCGCGCCGCCAGGCCGACTCGCGAGGCAGTCTGGTGAGGAGGCGGGCGCGAAGGAGGCCGGGTGTCGCCCAGGCTGTCCGGTCAGGCGTCAGGCTTCTGCCATAGAGGCTGTTCTGCGACCGGCTCCGCGCTACTGGAGGGCTCGCGGGACAGCTCGGCCGGAATCATCGCCGCCTGACCGATGCCGGCAGGACTGAAGAGATCGCAAAGGGAACGCAGCAGCTGCCGGACCTCCGGGCTGCCCACCGAATAGAACACCGTCTGGGCCGAGCGCCGGGTCCTGACCAGGTGGTCGCGGCGCAGCTTCGCAAGGTGCTGCGACAGCGCCGACTGGCTGATCCCGACGAGCCGGCAGAGTTCGTTGACCGAATGCTCGCGCTCCGACAGGTGGCAGAGGATGACGAGACGGCGCTCGTTGCCCATCGCCTTTAACAGGCGGCTGGCTCGGCCCGAGGTCAGCAGGAGGGGACCATATGGCATGGGGGTGATACTTGGTCGCCGCAAGCGAGGGTCAAGGGGGGCTGGATTTTTTTGCCGCTGCGCCCTAATCCTTGACGGATCTCCAATGGAGCGAGGCCGAAGCGACGTGACCACCACTTCCCTGGATGCCACCGGCCTCAAATGCCCTCTGCCGGTCCTGCGCGCGCGCAAGGCGATGAAGGGCGTCGCCGTGGGCGCGATTCTCGAGGTCAAGGCGACCGATCCCGGCGCGGTGGCGGACTTCAAGTCGTTCTGCGAAACCACCGGCGACGAGCTGCTGGAGTGGCAGGAGGACGACGGCGTCTTCCTTTTCCGCATCCGCAAGGCCGGATGAGTCGCCACGGTCTATCGCGAGCTGCGCCCGGACCGGCGACTATGACGCTTCCTCGATCCTGACCGGCATTCCGGGCTGCAGTCGCTCGTTGCCGCGCACGACGACCAGGTCGCCCTCGCTCAGTCCGTCGAGCACCTCGTAGCGTGCGCCGACCGCCTCGCCGATGATGATCGTCCGGGGCTGTGCGGTGCCGTCGATGACGATGAACACCATGACGTCCTCGGGTTGCCGGACGAGGGCGTCCTTGTGGACGGAGAGGATCTGCCGGGGCGCGCCCACCGGGACCTGTATGGTGGCCGACTGCTCGTTAGCCAAGGCGGCGGCGTTCTCCGCAAAGCGCGGGACGAAGCGTACGGCGCGCGTGCGAGTCAACGGGTTCTCGTCGGGAATGACGGCCCGCACGCTGGCCGTGAACCGGCTTCCGTTGTCGAGCCTGCCTTGCAGTTCGGTGCCCGGAATCAGGCCGAGCAGCCGGTTGGACGGCACGTCGGCTTCCACCTCCAGGCTCTGGTCGGCGATCATGTTGACCAGCGCGTCGCCCTCGCGGGCATAGGCGCCGGCCTCGCTCAGCCGTTGCGAAATCACGCCGTCGTAGGGCGCCTTGATCTCCGTGTAGCCGAGATTGATCTCGGCCAGGCGCAGACTGGCCCGGGCCGAGGTTACTGAGGCCTCGGCCTCGCGCGCGCCCGCCTCGGCGATGGCGACCTGCTGGCGCGCATCGTCGAAGCGCGCCTGGCTGAAGGCGGCGGATGTCTTGAGGCCTTCGAGGCGCCGCAAATCCTGCTGCGCCAGGAGGGTCTGCGCCCGGCGGGTCTCCAGTTCGGCGCGGGCCAGCGCCAGGCCGGCGGCGGCCAGGTCGCGCTCGGCTGCCATGGTCGAACTGTCGAGCACGGCGATGACATCGCCCGCCTGCACGCGATTGCCGACCTGCACACGGAATTCGAGGATCGGACCGCCGATGCGCGCGGCCACGGAGCCGGCCTGCTGGGCTACCAGGCGGCCGATGACCGGGATAGTCTGGCTCAGCGGCTCGCTGCGCACAGGGTCGATCCGCACCGGCGCGCCTTCCTGTTGGGCGAGCGCGGGCCACGGATGGCTGACGAAGGCCGAGCCGGCTGCGGCAGCGACCAGGGCAGCCAGGACCAGGCGGCGTGCCGCCTTTTCCACGCAACTGCTCAAGATGATCTCTCCTCGGCCCTTCGGTTTTCGGCCCCTCGCGGTCCGCCTCCGCGCGCGGAGCGACCGTCCTGTCTCCAGAATTGTCGCCAGGGGGCCGGCAAGTCAATGGCGCCGGGGCCTCGGCGTAAAATGGCCGGTTAAACTGACCGCCCGAAAATTCTATGCTGGCGACAGGATTCGTTCGAAGCGCCCAACAGAGTTCCTTATGACCACACTTCTGCTTAGTCATCCTGCCTGTGAAGACCATATCCCCGACATCGGACATCCTGAGGGCCCGGTACGCCTCAGGGCCATCGCGCAGGCGCTTGCCGCGCCCGAGTTCGCTGCGCTGCTGCGCCGCGAGGCGCCGCATGCGGAGGAAAGCCAGATTGCCCGCGTCCATCCCGGCCGCTACGTGCCCGATCTTCTGGCCCAGGTGCCGGCGGAAGGCGCTTACGGGCTCGATGCCGATACCTTTCTGTCGCCGGGCTCCGGCGAGGCGGCACTCAGGGCCGCCGGGGCTGTGGTGGCGGCAGTCGACGCGGTCATGGCGGGGGAGGCGAGCAACGCCTTCTGCGCGGTGCGTCCGCCCGGCCACCATGCGGAGCCGGACTACGCGATGGGGTTCTGCCTGTTCAACAACGTGGCGGTCGGCGCCCTGCATGCGCGCGGGGCACACGGACTGCACCGCATCGCGGTGGTCGACTTCGACGTGCACCACGGCAACGGCACCCAGGCCGCTTTCTGGAGCGACCCCGACCTTTTCTATGCCTCGACCCATCAGATGCCGCTCTATCCCGGCACCGGCTCGGCGCGCGAGCGCGGCGTGAACGCCAACATCGTCAACGTGCCGCTGCCGCCCGGCGCCGGGTCGAAGGAGTTCCGCCAGGCAATGCGTGACAACGTGGTGCCGGCGCTGACCGCCTTCCAGCCGGAGTTCCTCTTCATCTCGGCCGGTTTCGACGCCCACGCCGAGGATCCGCTGGCCGGCCTCAACTTCACCGAGGACGACTATGTCTGGGCGACCGAGGAGCTGCTGGCGCTGGCGCGCAATGCCTGCGGCGGACGGCTTGTCTCGGTACTGGAAGGCGGTTACAACCCTGACGCCCTGGGCCGCAGCGTGGCGGCGCACGTGCAGGTCCTGATGCGGGCCTGAGGGGCCGTTGGCCCGGCGCTGCGCGCCACGGACGGGCAAAGAAGGGGCAGGGGCCGACGAAAGCCTGTTGTTCCGGCCTCGCTTCAGGCATCTTCGCCTGGCGGCTTCGTGGCGATTCTGCAACGAATCCGGCAGGAATCTGGCACACTTGGGTGCCGAGAGGCTGGGGACGAGGGGCTCCGCAGCAAGAGTACAGGCGATGGCAGACAACACTATTCCCACGGATATCCAGAAGCTGTCCTTCGAACAGGCGCTCGACGAGCTGAAAGCCATCGTGGCGAAGCTGGAGCAGGGCCAGGGCACGCTGGACAGCGCCATCGGTGACTACGACCGCGGCGCTGCCCTGAAGCGCCACTGCGATACCAAGCTGCGCGAGGCCCAGGCGAAGATCGAGAAAATCAGCCTTTCCGCCGATGGCGGCATGACGAGTGAACCGCTCGATGTCGAATAGCAGCGCGAAAGCGCAGGGCGCTCTCCGGTCCCACGAGAGCGCCACCCTGCAGGAAGCGCTGGCGGCTCAGGGCGAAGCCGTCACCCAGTGTCTCGACGCGATGCTGGCGCCGGTCTCGGGGCCGCGCGGGCGCGTGCTCGAGGTGATGCGCTATAGCGCGCTCGGCGGGGGCAAACGGCTGCGCCCCTTTCTGGTCTGCGAATCAGCCCGCCTGTTCGATGTTCCGCACGCGCGCGCCCTGCGCGTCGCTGCCGCCATCGAGATGGTGCACTGCTACAGCCTGATCCACGACGACCTGCCGGCGATGGACGACAGCGCTCTGCGCCGCGGCCGGCCGACCGCCCATGTCGCCTTCGACGAGGCGACCGCGATCCTGGCCGGCGACGGCTTGCTGACAGAGGCCTTCACGGTGCTGGCAGACGCTCGCACCCATGACAAGGCGGAGGTGCGCATCGCCTTGGTCGGCGCCCTTGCCGCCGCCGCCGGGGCGGCCGGCATGGTCGGCGGCCAGATGATCGATATCTCGCCGCAGCGCAACGACCTCGATCTCGACGGCATCTCAGATCTGCAGAGCCTGAAGACCGGTGCGCTGATCGGCTTTTCCTGCGAGGCGGGCGCGCTGCTGGGCGAAGCCGGGGCAGCCGAGCGGGCGGCTCTGCTGGCTTATGCCCAGGACCTCGGTCTGGCCTTCCAGATCGCCGATGACATCCTCGATGCCGAGAGCACGCCGGAGGCGCTCGGCAAGCCGACCGGCCAGGACGCCAGTCTCGGAAAGGCCACATTCGTCGGCCAGCTTGGCATCCAGCAGGCGCGGGCGAAAGCCGATTCGCTGGTACAGTCCGCTTGTGCGCGGCTTGATCTTTTCGGTGAAAAGTCCGACCTTCTGAGGCAGGCGGCAGCTTTTGTCGTGGCGCGCCGATCTTAGCGGACAATGTCGGGGGGATGGTCGGCCATTGCGCTGGCAGGGGCCGGCGAGAGCAGTGTTGAAGAGACAACGAGATGCCGGCAAGGCGTCAGGAGCGGTAAACGGCGTGGCACAAATCGGTCATAACAGACGTCCGACCCCCCTTTTGGACCTGATCAACGATCCCGCGGATCTGCGCAAGCTTAAAGAGAGTCAGTTGCGTGATCTCTCCGATGAGTTGCGTTCGGAGATGATCGAGGCGGTGTCGGTCACCGGCGGCCACCTCGGTGCCGGCCTTGGCGTGGTCGAGCTGACCACGGCCCTGCACTATGTCTTCGAGACGCCCCGGGACAAGCTGATCTGGGACGTGTCCCACCAGAGCTATCCGCACAAGATCCTCACCGGCAGGCGCGACCGCATTCGCACTCTGCGCCAGGGCGGCGGCCTCTCCGGCTTCACCAGCCGCCAGGAGAGTGTTTTCGATCCCTTCGGTGCGGCGCACAGCTCGACCTCCATCTCGGCCGGCCTCGGCTTTGCCGTGGCGCGCGATTTCCGCGGTGACGACAACGCTGTCATCGCGGTGATCGGCGACGGCGCCATGAGCGCCGGCATGGCCTACGAGGCGATGAACAACGCCGGGGCGATGAACTCGCGCCTCATCGTCATCCTCAACGACAACGACATGTCGATCGCACCGCCGGTCGGCGCCATGAGCGCCTACCTGTCGCAGCTGATCTCCTCCAAGCCCTTCCTGTCGGTGCGCTCGCTGGGGCGCGCCCTGGCCAAGCGCTTCCCGCGGCCGATCGAGATGGCGGCCAAGCGGGCCGAGGAATATGCCCGCGGCCTCTTCACTGGCGGCACGCTGTTTGAGGAGCTCGGCTTCTTCTATGTCGGCCCCATCGACGGTCACAACCTGGACCACCTTTTGCCGGTCCTGAAGAACGTGCGCGATTCCGACTACGAAGGCCCGGTGCTGATCCACTGCGTCACGCAGAAGGGCAAGGGCTACGAGCCGGCCGAGGCTGCCGCCGACAAGTATCACGGCGTCGCCAAGTTCGATGTCGTCACCGGCAAGCAGGCCAAGAGCACGCCCAAGGCGCCGAGCTACCAGAACGTCTTCGCCGCGGGCCTCATCGCCGAGGCCGAGCACGACGACAAGATCGTGGCGGTGACCGCGGCGATGCCTTCGGGCACCGGCCTCAACAAGTTCGCCGAGCGCTTCCCGAAGCGCACCTTCGACGTCGGCATCGCCGAGCAGCACGCCGTCACCTTCTGCGCCGGCATGGCCTGCGAGGGCTTCAAGCCCTTTGCGGCGATCTACTCGACCTTCCTGCAGCGCGCCTACGACCAGGTGGTGCACGACGTGGCGATCCAGAGTCTGCCGGTGCGCTTCGCCATCGACCGCGCCGGCATGGTCGGCGCCGACGGCGTCACGCACCAGGGCAGCTACGACCTGACCTACCTCGGCTGTCTGCCCAACTTTGTCATCATGGCGCCGAGCGACGAGGTCGAACTGATGCACATGGTGGCGACCGCCTGCCAGATCGACGACCGCCCCTCGGCATTGCGCTATCCGCGCGGCGAGGCGCTCGGCATCGAAATGCCGGCCCGCGGCACACCGCTGGAGATCGGCAAGGGCCGCATCATCCGCGAGGGCAGCAAGGTGGCGATCCTCTCGCTCGGCACGCGGCTGGCCGAAGTCCTGGCCGCGGCGGACGATCTGGGCGCGCGCGGGCTCTCCACCACGGTGGCCGATGCCCGCTTCGCCAAGCCGCTGGACGAGGATCTGGTGCGCCGCCTGGCGCGCGAGCACGAGGTGCTGGTGACGGTGGAGGAGGGTGCCGTCGGCGGCTTTGCCGCCCAGGTCATGCAGTTCCTCGCCCGGGAGGGTATTTTCGACAAGGGGTTGAAGTTCCGCCCCGTGACCCTGCCCGACCGCTTTATCGACCACGACAGGCCGGAAGCCCAGATCGCCGCCGCCGGCCTTGACCGGGCCGGCATCCTCGCCACGGTGCTCGGGGCCCTCGGCCAGGCGGAGATGGAGTCTCCCATCCGGGCCTGAACCGCCGGGGCCTGACCCGGCCGCGTGAGAAATTTCGGCGCAGAGCGACTTTGCAACCGGGAAGGGTTTTCCGGCACCGCAGAAGTCGTCATAGTACGAATCATGTCCGGAACAATGTTACCCAACGCCGCGGTCACGGCTGCTGGCGCACCTCCCGCTGCTTTGCTGTGGCGCCGCGAGATCGTCGCGACGCTGCGCTTGGCTGCGCCCTTGGTGTTCACCCAGTTGGCGATGATCGGCATCAACACGACGGACATCGTCATGATGGGTTGGCTGGGGCCGGAGGAACTGGCCGCCGGCGCCCTCGGCATGAACATCTACATCCCGTTCTTCCTCTTCGGCATGGGCATTGCCACGGTGGTGGCGCCGATGACCGCCCAGGCCCTTGGCGGACGCGACTACCGCGGCGTACGCCGCACCGTGCGTCAGGGCTTCTGGCTCATCCTGCTGTTCGGCGCGCTGTTCACGGCGATCATCTGGAACGGCCGCCACCTCCTTCTGGCCAGCGGGCAGGACCCGGCGATCGCCCAGTTGTCGGAGGATTACCTGCAGGCGGTGGCCTGGGCCCTGCTGCCCAGCCTGTGGTTCGTGGTGCTGCGCTGCTTCGTCACGGCGCACTCGCGGCCGCGCTCTGTGCTGGTGATCACCCTGATCGCGGTGGCTGCCAACGCGATTGGCAACTACGGTCTGATGTTCGGCAACTTCGGCCTGCCGCGCTGGGAGCTGACGGGCGCCGGCGTGACCAGTTCCGTCGTCTCCGCGCTGATGTTCCTCGCCCTGCTGGGATACGTGCTGCGCGACCGGAAGTTCCGGCGCTATGCCATCCTGCGGCGCTTCTGGCGCTCCGACTGGCCGCGCTTCTTCGAGCTGTTCCGCGTCGGTGTGCCGATCGGCCTGACCATCGTCGCCGAGGCAGGGCTGTTTTCCGCTGCCGCCCTGATCATGGGCGTCATCAGCATAGAGGCGCTGGCCGCCCACGCCATCGCGCTGCAGTGCGCCGCGGTAGCCTTCATGGTGCCGCTGGGCATCGGGCAGGCCGCGGTGGTGCGCGTCGGCCTTGCCGCCGGCGCGCGCGACGGCGCGGGGGTGCGCCGCGCCGGCTGGTCGGCGCTGGTCGGCGGCAGCTTCGTCATGGCCTGCTCGGCGCTGGTCTTCTGGTTCGCCGGCCCCTGGCTGGTCGGGCTCTACCTGGACGCCTCGGCGCCGGAGAATGCGCCGGTCATCGACTTGGCGGTCGCCTTCCTGGCCATCGCCGCGCTGTTCCAACTGGTCGATGGCGGACAGGTAATCGGCGTCCATGTGCTGCGTGGCCTGAAGGACACCACGGTGCCCATGTGGCTGGCCATCGGCGGCTACTGGGCCATCGGCTTCGTCGCTGCGCTGGCCTTCGCCTTTCCGCTCGACTTCGGCGGCCGCGGCGTATGGATGGGCCTGGCGCTGGGTCTCGCCGTCGTCGCCTTCGCGGTGAACTGGCGCTTCCACCGGCGCGAGCGTCTGCTGCCGAACGGCGGTCTTGCCTGGTCGTGAGCAAAGCTAGGGCAGGCAAGAGCCGCGCGGACCTGGCCCTGGTGGACCGCGGGCTGGTGGAGAGCCGGGCCAAGGCCCAGGCGCTGATCATGGCCGGCAAGGTCTTCGCCGGCGAGCGCAAGCTGGCCAAGCCCGGCGAAGCCATCCGCGACGACCAGCCCCTCGAGGTGCGCGGCCAGGACCATCCCTGGGTCAGCCGCGGCGGCCTGAAGCTGGCCCACGCACTGGAGCATTTCCATCTCGACCCGGCCGGGCTGGTCTGCCTCGACGTCGGCGCCTCGACCGGCGGCTTTACCGATGTGCTGTTGCAGGCCGGCGCGGCCTGCGTCTACGCCGTCGACGTCGGCCACGGCCAGCTGGCCTGGAAGCTGCGCAGCGATGCCCGCGTGGTGGTGCTGGAGCGCACCAACGCGCGGACCCTCACGGCCGCCCAGGTGCCGCAGCCGGTCGACTTTCTGGTCTGCGATGCCAGCTTCATCGGACTGGAGGTGTTGCTGCCGGCGCCGCTTGCGCTGACCGCGCCGCAAGCGACGATGGCGGTGCTCATCAAGCCGCAGTTCGAGGTCGGCAGGGAGCGCGTCGGCAAGGGCGGCGTGGTGCGCGATCCGGCCTTGCATGCAGAAGTCTGCGCGCGCATCGAGGCCTGGGTGAATGCGCAAGCCGACTGGTCGGTCGCGGGCATCGTCGAAAGCCCGATCACCGGCCCCGAAGGCAACAAGGAATTCCTGCTGGTGGCAAGGAAGGGGACCTAAGCTCGGTGAACCTCAGCCCCGACCCTCAAATCCCTGCAGCACGTTGACCGCGTTGATGCCGATCTCGGCGACCGCGTAGCCGCCTTCCATGACGAAGAGGGTCGGCTTGCCGAGCGCGGCGATGGTCTTGCCGATCCTGAGATAGTCGTCGCTCTTCAGCTTGAACTGGGAGATCGGGTCCTTCTCGAAGGTGTCGACGCCGAGGGAGACCACCACCACTTCCGGCCCGTAGGCCGCGATCCTGCGGCAGGCGTCCTCGAGGGCGGCCGACCAGGCATCGAAGCCGCTGCCCCAGACCAGCGGGTAGTTGGCGTTGCAGCCCTCGCCGGCGCCCTCGCCGGTCTCGTCCTCGTAGCCGAGGAAGAAGGGGAACTCCTGGCGGGGATCGCCGTGGATCGAGGCGAAGTAGACATCGGGGCGGCGGTAGAAGATGGCCTGGGTGCCGTTGCCGTGGTGATAGTCGACGTCGAGGATGGCGACGCGCCCGGCGCCCGCGTCGATGAAGGACTGCGCGGCGATGGCGGCATTGTTGAGGAAGCAGTAGCCGCCGTAGAAGTCGGCGGCGGCGTGATGGCCCGGCGGCCGGCAGAGCGCGAAGGCCGCCGTCGCGCCCGCCCGCAGCAAGTCGGCGCCGGTGAGTGCCACGTCGGCGCTGGCGGTCGCCGCCGCCCAGGTGCCGGCGGTGATCGGCGTGCCGGCGTCGAAGGAATAGTAGGACAGCTTGCCGTCGATGTAGTCCGGCTCGATCTGGCGCAGGCCGCGCACCGGCCAGACCAGCGGCAGCGCCTCGTAGTCGCGCCCTTCGGCGGCCCAGAGGCCCCAGGCCCGCTCGAGGAACGTCACGAAGCCGGCGTCATGCACCTTGAGCACCGGGTCGAGTCCGTGTGCGCTGGGACCGATGATGGGGCCGAGGTCGACGGCCTTCACCCGCTCGAGCACGGTCTCGGCACGCGAGGGCATCTCGACGGCAGGCTGCATCCTGCCATTGATCAGCTCGAACTTGGCATGGTGCAGCTTGTGCTTTTCGCTATAGACGGTCTTCAAGGGAGGGGTTCCTCGACGACGGTGATGTGGTCGGCGCGCCAGGCACCGGGCCAGACTTCGGCGCCGGACTCGCGCAGGCGGCGGATCTCGGCAAAGGGGATGTCGCGCACGACCAGGAGCGGGCCGTCGCCGGAATCCTCGCCGACCGGCGGCGTGGCGCCTAGGACGCCGGTCAGGCCGAGGCTGGGTTCGCAGGGGATGTAGAGCGCGCAGGCCGAGACGTTGGTCGGATTCTGAGTGCTGCCCGGCGCCCGGCCGACGGTGCCGGTGGCGCCTACCGCGCAGAGCAGCTCGACGGCGCGCGCCTTGGCGCAGGAGAACACCCGCGAGTAGCCCGAGAGCTTGCCGGTCATCGAGGGTACCAGGACGAGGTCGGGATTGAGCGGCGCCAGCTTCACCGAGAGCGCCGGCATCTCTACGTCGAGGCAGACCAGGGTGGCGATCTTGAGACCTTCCCACTCGACGATGTGCAGTTCGGCGCCCGGCGTCAGGTTCCAGCTCTCCGGGTCCTGCTCGCCGGGGGTGAGGGAGAGCTTGTCCTGGCCAATCGC
>WHTV01000034.1 GCA_009377535.1 Kiloniellaceae bacterium | reverse complement strand
CGCTGACGCTCACTTGGCCGGGATGACGATCTGGGTGAGCGAGAGAGATGTGTGACTCCAGTAGCGCTTGACCGGAGGGCCCATGGTTCAGCAACGAGATGCCTGCGCGATTGATGCGGATCAAGTCCGCGCACGACAGCTGGGGTTGGTTACGCCACCCGCTGCCCGGCCGCATAGACCGTGCGCACCACCGGGTGGCCGTCGACCAGGCGCACGCGGATGAGGTCGGCGTGCTTGCCCGGTGCGATCTCGCCGCGGTCGTGGAGGCCGGCGGCCTTCGCCGCGTTCAGGCTCGCCAGCTTCACCGCCTGCGGCAGCGTGAGGCCGAGGTCGGGCTCGGCGAGGCGCAGGGTGGCGGCCAGCAGCGAGATCGGCACGTAGTCCGAGGCCAGCACGTCGAGCAGGCCCGCCCGGGCAAGCTCGAGAGCCGAGACGTTGCCGGACTGCGAGCCGCCCTTCACCACGTTGGGCGCGCCCATGACGGTCACCATGCCGCGCGCCCGCGCCGCTTCCGCCGCCAGCAAGGTGGTGGGGAACTCGGAGATCGTCATGCCGAGGCGGGCGGCCTCCTCGACGTGCTCCAGGGTCTCGTCGTCGTGGGCGGCAACGGCAATGCCGCGCGCCTGCGCCATCTGGCAGACCGCCGCGCGGTAGGTCGGCGCGAAGGTGCGCGAGGCCTCGGCGTCGCGGCGGAAGCGCTCCTCGACCTGGTCGGCGGCGACGTCGAACAGCTTGGTGAGGACCTCGCGGTATTTCTCGGGGTCGGGAAACTGGCGCTGCCCGACGGTGTGCTCCATGACCGAGACCAGCTGCAGCAGCGGGTGATCCATGTGCGGGGCGATCTGGTCGAGCAGCGTCGGATCGGTCACCTCGCAGCGCAGGTGCAGCAGATGCCGGCTGCGGAACAGGCCGAGCGCCTCGCCCTTCTCCACCGCCGCCATCATCTGGCTCAGCAGGTCGCGGCGCGTCTGGTCCGCGTCGCGCAGGCCGACCACCAGGGAATCGAACACCGTGGTGATGCCGGCCGCCGCCACCTGGGCGTCGTGGGCGATGGCCGCCTGCAGCGGGTCCCAGTGCACGCCGGGGCGCGGCACGGCGTGGCGCTCGCAGTGGTCGGTGTGCAGGTCGACGAGGCCGGGCAGCAGCAGTTCGCCCCGGCAGTCGAGCGCACCGGCAGCAACCTGGCCGCCCTCCTCCACCGCCACGATGAGGCCGTCTTCGACGGTGACGCTGCCGCGAAAGCACGCTTGCGCCGTAACCACCTCGGCATTGGCCAGCCGCAGCGGTATTCCCGCTTCCGCTGCGGCCTGTCGGTCCAGAAGCCCGTCCTGCAACATCACATCACCCGCCTTGCGTCGCGCCATACCGTCTTCACGAAGGGCCGCCCGTCGATCACCGCCACGCGCAGCAGATCCGCCTTGAGACCCGGGGCAATGCGCCCGCGGTCGGCGAGGCCTGCGGTGTCCGCCGGCGTCGCGCTCACCGTGGCGATTGCCTGAGGCAAAGCCATGCCGTGGTCGGCCTCGGTCAGGCGGAACGCCGCCTGCAGGAGGCTCGCCGGCACGTAGTCGGAGGCCAGATTGTCGAGCAGTCCTTCGGCGGCCAGTGCCGCCACCGAGACATTACCGGAATGGGAGCCGCCGCGCATCAGGTTCGGCGCGCCCATGACGTTTTTCATGCCTTTGTCACGCGCCGCCCTGGCCGCCGCCAGGGTGGTGGGAAACTCGGTGACGGAAATGCCCAGCGCTGCGGCTTCGGCCACGTGCTCGGCCGTCTCGTCGTCGTGGCTGGCAATGGCGAGGCCGCGCGCCTTGCCGCGTTCGGCGAGCGCGACGCGGTTGTGCGGCACCACGCGCTGCTGGGCCGCCAGCAGGCGCTCGATGTGGGCGTCGGCCTCGGCCTCGCCGAGGCGCAGATTCTGCATGGCGCGTTCGCGAAAGCGCTTGATGTCGGGATACTGCCGGTGGCCCGGAGCGTGATCCATGAGGGACATCATGCCGACGGCGGCGTGGTCGGCCACCGCGTCGAACAGCTCTACGACCGACTCGTCGGTGACCTCGCAGCGCAGGTGCACGATGTGGTCGGCGCGCAGCATGCCCTTGCTGCGCGCCTCGCGCACCGCGTCGATCATCGGCCGGAAGATCTCGCGACGCTCCGGGTGCTTGATGCTGACGCCGACACAGACGCAGTCGAAGCTGGTGGTGACGCCGGCCGCCGCCATCTGGGCGTCGTGCGCCATCACCGCGGCCACGGGATTCCAGCGGGTGCCCGGGCGCGGCAGTACGTGCTTCTCGAAGTGGTCGGTGTGCAGGTCGATGAGGCCGGGCAGCAAGAAGTCGCCCCCCATGTCCTCCGGCCCCCGCACCGCCGTAGCGCCGGCGGCGACCTCGACGATCCTGCCGTCGCGCAGGTGCAGGTTGCCGAGCACCACCTCGTCCTGCAGCACGATTCTGGCGTTGGTGAACACTTGAGCGGCCATCAGGCGGCGCCCCTTTCCTTGGAGAGATCGAAGACGCGCTCGGCCACCGCCTCGCGCACCTCGTCGTCGTGGAAGATGCCGACGACGGCCGCGCCGCGCGCCTTGGCCTCGTGGATGAGATCCACCACCACGGCGCGGTTGCCGGCGTCCAGCGAGGCGGTCGGCTCGTCGAGCAGCAGGACCGGATAGTCCACCGCGAAGCCGCGGGCGATGTTCACGCGCTGCTGCTCGCCGCCGGAGAAGGTGGCTGGCGCCAGGTCCCACATCGCTGCAGGGATATTGAGCCGCCCCAGCAGCGCTTCGGCCCTGGCGCGCGCGTCTGCGAGCGGCACGCCCAGCGCATGCAGCGGCTCCGCCACGATGTCGCGCGCCGGCACGCGGGGGATGACCCGGAGGAACTGGCTGACATAGCCGACGGTGCGCCGGCGCACCTCCAGCACGCGGTGCGGCGGCGCGCCCGCCATGTCGATCCAGCCGCCCCCCGAGTCGCCGGCGTGGCGCACCCAGACGTGACCCCTGCCGGGCTTGTAGTTGGCGTAGAGCGAACGCAACAGCGTCGACTTGCCGCTGCCCGAGGGGCCGTAGAGCGCGACGCACTCGCCGGCCGCCACCTCCAGGCTGAGGTCGGCGAAGACCGGCAGACGCGCGCCACCCTGGACGTGCAGCACGAAAGTCTTTGTAAGATTCTCGACGCGGATCGCCGCCGCGCTCTCGTTGTCCTCTTGCGTCATGTCACATCATACCTGCAGGACCGAGGAGACCAGAAGCTGGGTATAGGGGTGGTGCGGATCGTCCAGCACCTGGTCGGTGAGGCCGGTTTCCACCACCTTGCCGTCCTTCATCACCATCAGGCGGTCGGCCAACAGGCGGGCGACGGCGAGGTCGTGGGTGACGATGATGGCGGAGAGCCTGAGTTCGCGCACCAGGCCGCGCAGCAAGTCGAGCAGGCGCGCCTGCACCGAGACGTCGAGGCCGCCGGTCGGCTCGTCCATGAAGACGAGGCGCGGCTTGGTCACCAGGTTGCGGGCGATCTGCAGGCGCTGCTGCATGCCGCCGGAGAAGTGCTTCGGCTTGTCGTCCATACGGCCGAGGTCCAGCTCGACCTTGGCGAGCCAGTCCTCCGCCTCGCGGCGGATCGCGCCGTAATGGCGCGCGCCGACCGCCATCAGGCGCTCCCCGACGTTGCCGCCGGCGCTGACGTTCATGCGCAGGCCGTCGCGCGGGTTCTGCATGACGACGCCCCAGTCGGTGCGCAGCAGCAGGCGCCGCTCCGGCTCCGAGAGAGCATAGATGTCGGTCAGCCCGCGTCCGCGCAGGTCGTACTCGACGATGCCGTTGGTCGGCGTCAGGCGGGCGGAGAGGCAGTTCAGCAGCGTCGTCTTGCCGGAGCCGGACTCGCCGACCACGCCGAGCACCTCGCCGCTGTGCAGCTCGAAGGAGATATCGGCGCAGGCCAGGAGGGGGCCGAAGGCCTGCGTGAGGTTGCGCACGCGCAGGAGGGGAGAAGGTGTCTCCATGGCTCAGGCCTCCTCCACGTCGGCGCCGACGGCGGCGGCATAGGCTTTCGCGGCGCCTTCCGACAGCCTGCCCCGGTGGCCCTCGGCGCGGCGACGCTCGCAGAAGTGCGAGTCGGAGCAGACGTACATCTTGCCGCCCTTGTCGTCGAGGATGACCTCGTCGAGGAAGGTTTCCTCGGCGCCGCAGAGGGCGCAGTCCTCCTCCCACTGCTGGATGGCGAAGGGATGGTCGTCGAAGTCGAGGCTCTTCACTCTGGTGTAGGGCGGCACGGCATAGATACGCTTCTCGCGCCCGGCGCCGAAGAGCTGCAGGGCCGGGCAGTCGTCCATCTTGGGATTGTCGAACTTCGGGATCGGCGTCGGCGACATCAGGTAGCGGTCGTTCACCATCACCGGATAGGAATAGGAGGTGGCGATCTCGCCGAAGCGCGCGATGTCCTCGTAGAGCGACACCTGCATCAGGCCGTACTCCTTGTAGGCGTGCATCTTGCGGCACTCGACTTCGCGCGGCTCCAGGGCGCGCAGCGGCTCCGGCTGCGGCACCTGATAGACGATGATCTGGCCTTCGGCCAGGGGGTCTTCCGGCACCCGGTGCCGGGTCTGCACGATGCTCGCCTCCGCCGTCGCCTCGGTCGTCGGCACCTCGGCGGTGCGGGCGAAGAAGCGGCGGATGTTCACGGCGTTGGTGGTGTCGTCGGCGCCCTGGTCGATCACTTTCAGGGTGTCGGCGCGGCCGATGATGCTGGCGGTCACCTGCATGCCGCCGGTGCCCCAGCCGTAGGGCAGCGGCATCTCGCGCCCGCCGAAAGGCACCTGGTAGCCGGGCACCGCCACGGCCTTCAGGATGCAGCGGCGGATCATGCGCTTGGTCTGCTCGTCGAGGTAGGCGAAGTTGTAGCCGGCTTCGACCACGCTTTCGCTTTGCGGCGCGGCTCTGGTCATTCGGCGGCCTCCCTGCGGTCCTGCGCGTGGCGCTTGCGCAGGGAGCGGATGAGCTGCAGCTCCGACTGGAAGTCGACGTAGTGCGGCAGCTTCAGGTGCTGCACGAAGCCGGAAGCCTCCACGTTGTCGGAGTGGTAGAGCACGAACTCCTCGTCCTGCGCCGGGTACTCGATGCTCTCGTCGAGTTCGCGGGCGCGCAGGGCGCGATCGACCAGTGCCATGGCCATGGTCTTGCGCTCGCAGTGGCCGAAGGAGAGGCCGTAGCCGCGGGTGAACTGCGGCGGCCGCTCGGCCGAGCCGGCGAACTGGTTGATCATCTGGCACTCCGTCACGGTGATCTCGCCGATCTCGATGGCAAAGCCGAGTTCCTCCGGCACGAACTCCACCGCCACCTCGCCGAGGCGGATCTCGCCGGCGAAGGGGTGGTTGCGGCCGTAGCCGCGCTGCGTCGAGTAGCCGAGCGCCAGCAGGAAGCCTTCATCGCCGCGCGCCAGGTTCTGCAGGCGCAGGTCGCGCTCCGCCGGAAAGCGCAGCGGCTCGCGCGTCAGGTCGCCGACCGGCGCGGCATCGTCGAGCGCGATCTCCTCCTCGATCAGGCCTTCGTGGTTGAGGATGTCGGTGACCCGCGGGATCGCCGCCTCGATGCCGCTTTCGGCGCTCTCGGCCTCGGGCGCGCCGACGCCTTCTTCCGCCGCCAGGGCGAAGTCGAGCAGGCGATGGGTGTAGTCGTAGCTCGGCCCCAGCACCTGGCCGCCCGGCAGGTCCTTGTAGGCGGCGGAGATGCGTCGGCGCAGCGCCATGCCGGCGGTCTCGATCGGCAGGCTCTCGCCGAAGCGGGCGAGCGTGGTGCGGTAGGCGCGCAGCAGGAAGATCGCCTCCATGAGGTCGCCCTGGGCCTGCTTGATGGCCAGGGCGGCCAGGTCGCGGTCGTAGAGCGAGCCTTCGGTCATCACCCGGTCGACGGCGAGCTGCATCTGCTCCTTGATCTGGGCGAGGCTCAGCTCGGGCACCGCGGTGTCGCCGCGGCGCTCCTCGGCGATCAGCTTGTGGGAGTTGAGGATTGCCTGCTCGCCGCCTTTCACTGCTACGTACATGGCCTCAGCCCTCCGCCAGGATGCTGCGCGGCAGGCCGACGACACGGTCGCCGCAGGTGAAGAAGACGTCGACGCCGAGCGGGAACTGCCCCGCGTTGAGGCGCCAGTCATTCCAGAACCAGTCGGGCAGTCCATCAGGCGCGAAGACGGCGCTGTCGCGGATGCCGGGACCGCTCAGCGTCACCGCCGGGCCGCCTTCCAGGCTCGGCACCTGCAGCAGCAGGCTGGCCGCGCGGTCGGGATACTGGTCGCTGCCCTGGGCAAAGAGCGCCAGGCGCGGCATGTGCTCCGGATCGGTGATGAGGCCGAAGGCCGCGGTCTGGCTGCGCTCCACGATGGGGCAGCCGCAGTGGAACTTCAGGTAGGCGCGCAGCTGCGGGGTGTCGGCGATCCAGTCGATCCACAGCGGCGCGTCGAGGTCGAGCAGCGTCAGCGCCGCCGCCGCGGTCGCCGGATCGAGCGGGACCGGTCCTTCCGGCGCGCCCGGCAGTTCGACCGGCCGGCCGGGCTGCGCCATCGCGCTGAGCAGCTTGCGGAAGAAGCGCTGGGAGTCGTGCACCGGGTCGCCGAGGCCCGGCCGCAGATCCGTGGTGTCGATGCCGCCCGAACTTTCTGAAGTCCTGGGGACGGCCAGGCCGTAGGCGATCGTCATTGGTCGTTCTCCCCGCGCACCAGGGTGAAGAAGTTCACTTTTGTCGCGTTGGCCTTGCGGCTGCGGTCGTCGCGCCGCGCGGCGTGGGCCGCCGCGAGCGGAGCAATGACGTCCTGCTCCAGCACCGGCCGCCGTGCCGCGTCCTGCAGCAGCGCGTCGAACACCGCCGCCAGCTCGGCATGACGCTTGGCGCGGCCCTGCACGTAGCCCAGCCCGGCCTCCCCGCTCGCCAGCCTCAGGGCGCAGCGCGTCACCGTCATCTGCCCGAGGTTGAATTGTCCGCCGGTGCCGCCGGTACGGGCGCGCACCATCACCATGCCGATCTCCGGCAGGCGCAGCCAGTCGTAGGCCGGCTTGTCGTCGAGGCCTTGCCAGGCCTCCTCCAACTCGCCGAGCCTTGCCTTGGCGAGAACCGACATCCAGCGCTGGCGTGCCGCCGGCGCCGGGCCCGCCTGCCCGCCCGCTTCGCTCAAGGACGCACCCATTAGACAAGTCCCTTATTTGTCTAGACGTCGATACCTTTGGACGGTAAAAAGGGACCTGGAGGATGTAAAGCATATCTTCGTGAAGTTTGCATGACGGGGCCGGGATCATGACATTGCAGCGGCGGGCCGGGTTGGCGCTTTGGCGCCAGATCGCCGAGACCCTGGAGAAGGACATCAGGGAGCAGGTCTTCGCGCCCGGCCAGAAGATGCCGACCGAGGCCGAGCTCGCCGGGCGCTTCGCCGTGAACCGCCACACCCTGCGCCGCGGCATTGCTTTTCTGGAGCAGGAGGGCGTGCTGCGCGTCGAGCAGGGCCGCGGCACCTTCGTGCAGGAACGCATGGTCGACTACAAGCTCGGCAAGCGCACCCGCTTCAGCGAGAACATCCAGAAGCAGTCGCGCATCCCCTCGGGCGAGCTGGTGCGCGCCCTGGTCCTGGCGTCCGACGCCAACGTCGCCAAGCACCTGCACCTGCGCAAGGGCGCCCCGGTGGTGCTGATCGAAAGCGTCGGCAAGGTCGACGGCCGGCCGATCTCCGTCGTCGCCCACCACTTTCCGGCGCGGCGCTTTCCTGACATGATCGAGGTCTACAAGCGCGAGCGCTCGGTCACCAAGGCGCTGGTCCACTACGGCATCGACGACTACACCCGCAAGGAAACCCGCATCACCGCCCGGCTGCCGACCACCAACGAGGGCCGCCTGCTGGAGCTGCCGCGCAGCCAGCCGGTGCTGGTCACCGAGTCCGTCAACGTCGATGCCGAGGGCCGCGTCATCGAATACGGCTGGGGCCGCATGGCGGCCGAGCGCGCGCAGCTGGTGGTGCAGCCTTAGTGCTTTGTCCCTCCCCCACAAGGGCTACGACATTCACACATCTCGCGCGGCGGTCTCGCAACGGCTATATGCACACACTGCTGTCGTCCCGGGGCTTGTCCCCGGGACCCAATGGCGTTGGCGCGTGGCGAGGCCCTACGAGGTTTGCATCCTGGTCAGCCGCAAGCACGGGGCGCTCAAACCTGCGCGGGAGGATCTCGACCGAATGAATGGATAGGGCATTGGGTCCCGGGGACAAGCCCCGGGATGACAGCTTTCGTGCGGCAAGGGCGAGCTCTCCTCCATGAGATGTGTGAATCCAGTAGCTTCGCCCCCTCGACAATCTCCCCCGATCATCCGGTTTTTGTAACCACAGTGTCATAGTCACATCATTCTGGCGTCACCGCCTTCCTCTTGGATGGGGCAGTCAATCCAAGAGGAGGACGCGCCGTCATGATGCCGAGCAAGATCACGTTGAAGAATGCCCTGGGAGCGGCCGGCCTGGCCGCCGCCCTGGCCCTCACCGCCACGACCGCCGGCGCCGCCGACAGCATTCGCCTCGCGGTCACCGACGTCGAGGGCCTGGAAGCGCTGCAGCGCGAGTTCAAGCCCTTCGCCGACGTGCTGAAGGAAGCCAGCGGCCTGGAGGTGGAACTCTTCCCGGTCACCAGCCGCAATGCTGCCGCCGAGGCTCTGCGCGCCAGGAAGGTCGACTTCGTGCTGACCGGCCCGGCGGAGTACGTCGTCATGCAGAAGCTGACCTCCGCCTACCCGGTGGTGGGTTTCAGCCGTCCCGATTACTTTTCCGCCATCGTGGTCATGGCCGACAGCGGCATCAACGCGCCGGCCGACCTGAAGGGCAAAACCGTCACCTTCGACGACATCGGCTCGACCTCCGGCCACCTCGGCCCAATGCAGCTCTTGGCCGACTACGGCCTCGACCCGCGCAACGACGTGAAGCCCATGCACGTCCACCGCAACGTGGCGCACGAGGCCCTGAAGCGCGGCGACGTGGCGGCCATCGGCGTGAACTACCGCAGCTGGACCGACCGGGTCCGCGCCAAGGATCCGGACCTGAAGCCCGGCGCCTTCAAGGTCATCGCCCGCGGCCCCGACCTGCCGAACGACATCCTGGTTGCCGGCCCGCACGTCGACAAGGACGTGGTCGCCAGGCTTCGCGACGTGTTCAGCGAGCAGTCAGACCAACTGATCGCCGCAATCCTTACCGGCGAAGACAACCAGAAGTACGCCGGCATGCAGTTCCTGCCCGGCGTGCAGGACAAGGACTACCAGTACATCCGCAATGCCTACGCCACCATCGGCTATCCCCAGTACGCCGACTTCGTGGGCAACTGATGTCGGTCGCGGCGACCTATCCCTCCGTCCGGCCCGGGATCCGGGAAGCGGCGGCCTCCCAGGAGGCCGCCGCCGCCGTCTGCGAGCTTGCCGTCAGGGACCTGCACAAGTCCTTCGACAGGCTGCGGGTCCTGAAAGGCGTCAGCTTCGACGTTTCGACCGGCGCGTCGGTCGCCCTCATCGGGGCCAACGGCTCCGGCAAGTCGACCCTGCTGCGTTGCTGCCTGCGGCTGCTGGAGCCCGACGCCGGCTCCGTCCGCCTGCTCGGGCAGGACATCGCCGGCCGGCCGGGGCCCGCGGCCCTGCGCCGTCTGCGCGCCCAGGTCGGCTTCGTCTTCCAGCGCCACAACCTGGTGCCGCGACTCTGCGCGCTCACCAACGTGCTGCACGGCGTCCAGGCCCGCCATGGCGGGCCGCGGTCCTGGTTCCACCCCCTCGCCCGCAAGGCCGACCGCGAGGAGGCGCTGCACTGCCTGGAGATGGTCGGCCTCGCCGACCAGGCCGCCAAGCGCGCCGACACCCTCTCCGGCGGCCAGTCGCAGCGCGTCGCCATCGCCCGCACCCTGATGCAGCGTCCGCGCATGGTCTTCGCCGACGAGCCGGTCGCCAGCCTCGACCCCTCCGCCGGCGAGGAAGTGATGGAGCTCTTCGTGCGGCTGATGCGCGAGGAGGGCGTGACGCTGCTGTTCTCCTCGCACCACCTGCGCCACGCGCTCGATTACAGCGACCGGCTGATCGCCCTGCGCGGCGGCGTCAAGCTGCTCGACGCGCCCACCGCCGGGCAGAGTCTCGACGCCCTCAAGTCCGTCTACGCCTGAGCCGGCCGCCAAGCCATGCAGAGCCCCGCGCCCGCCAAGCCGCGTCCCCTGCCGCCACGCTTCGAGCGGCCGGGCGTCGTCAGGTTCCTGGCCTACCTGGTGGCCCTGGCGTTCTTCATCCTGGCGCTGGAAGGCGCCAGGATTTCCCTCTCCGACCTGGTCACCGGCCTGCCTTACATGGGCGACCTGCTCGGCCGCATGGTGCCGCCCGACATCAGCCGCATCGGGCCGATTTCCCGGGCGCTGCTGGAAACCTTCCAGATGGCCCTGGTGGGAACCGCCCTGGGTGTCGTCCTCAGCCTGCCGCTCGCGATCCTCGCGACCCGGCGCCTCTCGCCGCATCCGCTGGTCTACTATGGCGCGCGCGGCCTGATCTCCTGGTTCCGCACCGTGCCGGATCTGATCTGGGCGCTCTTCTTCGTCGTCACCGTAGGCCTTGGCCCCTTTGCCGGCACCCTCGCCCTGATGGTCGACACCATGGGCTTCTGCGGCAAGTTCTTCGCCGAGGCCATGGAGGAGACCGAGCCCGGCCCGCAGGAGGCGCTGACCGCGCTGGGCGCGCGGCGCAGCGGCGTCATCTGCTCGGCGGTCATCCCGGCGGCCATGCCCTCCTTCATCAACACCGCGCTGTTCAGCCTCGAGAAGGCCACCCGCTCTTCGGTGGTCCTGGGGCTGGTCGGCGCCGGCGGCATCGGCATAGAGTTGAAGGTCGCGATGGATCTCTTCGAGTATCCGACCGCCGCCACGATCATCCTCTGCATCTTCGCGCTGGTCCTGGCGGTCGAGCGTGTCAGCAGCAGCCTGCGCCAGCGGATCCTGTAACCCGAGCAATGGAGTGACAGTCGCCATGAGCATGCAAGACGGACCCAGGACGGAAACCGCCTACCGGGCGTGGAACGACCATTGGCAGAGCGAGACCGGGCGGGCCGACTGGCTGGACCCCGATCCCGACGTTGCCGCCGTGGTGCCGCTGCTGAAGAGCCGTGGCGCGCGCAACCTGCTCGACCTCGGCTGCGGCGTCGGCCGCCATGCCTGCTTCCTGGCCGGCGCCGGCTTCGAGGTGCAGGCGATGGACGCCAGCACCGCCGGCCTCGACTACGCGACCCGCCAGGCGCGCGAGCTCGGCCTCGCCGTCACTTTCGGCGACGGCCTGATGACCGAGCTGCCCTATGGCGACGCCAGCTTCGACTACGTGCTGTCCTTCAACGTGATCTATCACGGCGACGGCGGCGTGGTGGCCCGCGCCATTTCGGAGATCCACCGCGTGCTGAAGCCGGGCGGGCTGTTCCATGGCACCCTGCTGTCCAAGCGCAACAGCAACTACGGCCTCGGCAACGAGATCGCACCCAACACCTTCGTCATCGACGGCGCCGCCGGCGACAAGGGCCACCCGCACTTCTACTGCAACGCCGCCGAGGCAGTCGCGCTGCTGGAAGACTTCGAGCTCCTGAGCCTCTTCGACCGCGAGCACGAGAGCCCCGGCACCTGGCACTGGCACCTGCTGGCGGAGCGGGGGTAAGACCCCTCTCTCCTCGCGGGCTACGAGATGCACATATCTCGGGTGGCTTTTTCACACTGCCCATACACACACCACTGTCGTCTCGGGGCTTGTCCCCGGGACCCATCGGCGTCAGCGGGTGACGATGCCCTACGACGCATACATCAATTGAACGGCGAGGGCATTAGGTCCCGGCAACGAGTGCCGGGGCGACAGCCTTCGGTGTGGCGAGGACGAGCTTCTACTGCATGCGATGTGTGAACACTTTAAGCTCAAGGCCGAGGGTGACGAATTGAGTGGACGCTACAACTCGGCAAACGCCGACGCGATCGCTGCCGCGAGCCGCGCGTTGTTCAGCACCAGCGCGACGTTGGCCTCCAGGCTGGCGCCGCCGGTGAGCGTCTCCAGGCGGGCCAGCAGGAAAGGCGTCACCGCCTTGGCCTGAACGCCTTCTGCGGCCGCCTCTGCCAGCGCGGTCTCGATGTGAGCCGCGATGGCCTCGGCAGGGATCTCCGCGGCCTCCGGAATGGGATTGCCGATCACCAAGCCGCCGCCGAGTCCGAGCGCCCACTTGGCCTGCATGACCGCCGCGATCTCCGCTGCCGAATCCCGACGCAGCGGCACCGCCAGCCCCGAGGCCCGGCTGTAGAAGGCCGGCAGCTCGTCGCAGCGGTAGCCGATCACCGGCACGCCGAGGGTCTCCAGCACCTCCAGCGTCTTCGGCAGATCGAGGATCGCCTTGGCGCCCGCGCAGACCACGGCGACCGGCGTGCGCGCCAGCTCCTGCAGGTCGGCGGAGACGTCGAAGCTCTGCGCCGCGCCGCGGTGGACGCCGCCGATGCCGCCGGTGGCGAAGACCCGGATGCCGGCCAGGGCGGCGCAGATCATGGTGGCCGCCACGGTGGTGGAGCCGGGCGCGCCGGCCGCCAGCACCGCCGGCAGGTCGGCGCGGCTCACCTTGGCGACCTGCCTCTCGCCGGCCAGACGCTCCAGCTCGCCCGCCGCCAGGCCGATGCGGATGCTGCCGTCGAGCAGCGCGATGGTCGCCGGCACGGCACCGCCGGCGCGCACGGCGGCCTCTACCGCACGCGCCGTCTCCAGATTGCGCGGCGCCGGCATGCCGTGGGTGATGATGGTGGATTCCAGCGCCACCACCGGCCGCCCCGCGGTCAAGGCGTCGCGCACCTCGGGCAGAACCTCCAGCCGTGCCGTCATGGCGCCACCAGCCGATCGAGCGCTTGCGGCGAGAGCTGCCGGCTGACGCTGTCCTCGCTGGCCACCGTCAGCTTGGCGGCCGCCAGGGCGCGGCGCCCCGCCGCCGTCGGATCGCAGCCGCGCACGCGGGCCTCCAGGAAGGCAGCCGCCAGGGCATCGCCGGCCCCGGTGATGTCGACCACCCGGTTGTCCAAAGTCTCCAGCATCACGCTCTCCTCCGCCGCGGCGACGCAGATCCCCGCGCCGCCGAGGGTCATCACCACTTCGCCCGCCCCGGCCGCGCGCAGCTTGGCCGTGGCGTCCAGCGGGTCGAGGCCCGCCGCCGCCAGCAGCGCCGCCGCCTCCTGCCGGTTCACGAACAGCAGGTCGCAGGCCGCCAGGAGGGGGCGCAGGCGCTCAACCTTGGCCGGCGACACGCCGTTCACCGCCAGAAGGCGCGAGTCGCGCCGCAGGCCGGCAAGAAAGCCTAGCGTCCCGGCCGGCAGATTGCAGTCGGCGAAGATCGCATCGACCTCCCAGAGATCCGACGGCAGGCTCTCCAGCAGCGCCGGCGTGATCTCGTCGTAGATCCCCATGTCGGCGAGCGCGACCAGCATTTCGCCATCGGGCTGCAGGGCGATGAGATGGAAGGCCGTCGGCGTCCCCTGCGAACGGGTGACGCCGCGCAGATCGAGCGGCAGGGACCGCAAGGCCTCCAGCATCGCCTCGCCCTCCGCATCCTGGCCGAGGCGGCTGACCAGCGCCACGGCCGCCCCGAGCCGCGCAAGAGTCTCCGCCGCATTGCGGGCGACGCCGCCGGGACAGCTGCGCAGGTCCACCGGGTTGGAGGCGCCCTCGATGAAAGGCGCGGCCGCGCGCGCCTTGCGATCCGGATGGCAGGCCCCGACGGCGGCGATCTTCACGGGCCCTTCGGTCACTGACACTCCCTGCTCACGACAGCTGCCTCCAAGCCCCGGCACGACTTCGGCCCTCCGCCCTGGCCGCGTCGAAGATGTGGCAGGCACACCTTTGCATGGCAAGCCTGGCCGTTCATGCGCTTAGCATGTTCCATAGCCCATGTTCCGCCTCAAAATCACCTCGCGGAGGTGGGAAACCTGGCGGCTGTGGTATCGCCGACAACTTCGCAATGGATTGCCCTGGCATGTCGGGTTATATCCCTCATTCGATGAACTCTGAGTTGAGATCACTGCGCGGGCCCGGCGGACGCCGCAAACCGAGGGCAGCCGCCGCTCTGGCCGTCCTGTTGCTGCTGATCTCCGTCGCGGCGGCGCTCGCCCAGGCCGGCGCCTACGATGCCGAAGAGGTCCGCGAGAGCCGCGACCGGGTGCTGGCGGACAGCCGCTACCAGACCGGACCGCCGGCACCGGAAGAGACGTCCAAGATCGTGCCGTTCCGCATCCCGCCCTGGCTGGCCGAGACCCTCTACTGGGGAATCCTCATCGGCGTCGCCGCCCTGGTTCTCTTCTTCCTCGTCAACCTGCTGGTGGATTTCCTGCGCGACCGCAGCGCCTTCAAGCGCAACCGCGACCTGCCGGCGGAGGGAACGCAGCGGGTCGAGACTCCCCTGGCCGGGCCGCGCAGCTTCGACCCGCGCAGTCTGGCGGAGGCCGACCAGCTCGCCGCCGAAGGCCGCTTCGGCGAAGCCATCCACCTGCTGCTGCTGGTCGCCATGGACCGCCTGCACCGGGAGCTCGGCCCGCGGGTGGCACCGGCCATGACCGGCCGGGAGGTGCTTCGTCTGCCCGTCCTGCCCGGCGCCACGCGGGCGCCCCTGTCGCGCATGGTGGAGCTGTCGGAAATCAACCACTTCGGCGGCCGCCGCGCGGCGGAGCCGGAGTACCGCGACTGTCGCGCCGATTTCCTGCGCCTCGGCGGCGAGGAAGCGGCGCCCGCAGGAGCGCCGGCAGCATGAGCGACGCTGGCGGAGACCGTAGCGACGGCGCGTTCTCCTTCCGCGTCGTCGGCCTCCTGGTCGGCGTCGGCCTGTTGTCTTTCGTGGCCGCCGCCCTGGTCGGCATCTACGCGGATCCGCAGACCGAGGGCACCTCCGACAGCAACGCCTATTCCTATTCCGCCATCGGCCACAAGGCCTGGACCGAGATCCTCGAAGAACTCGGGATCCCCGTCGTCCTCAGCCGCAACGAGTCGGCGGCCAAGGCTTACAACGGCGACGGCCTGCTGGTCCTGGCCCAGCCGAACGGCGACGACGCCGCCCTGGCGACACTGGATCAGATCACGGAAACCGACCGCGTGCTGGTGGTGCTGCCCAAGTGGCGCGGCCTTCCCGATTTTCAAAACCGCCGCTGGGTGGCGACGCTGCGCCTGCTGGATCGCTTGGCCGTCGAAAAACTGCTGCAGGTCATCGATGAAGGGGCAGAGATCGTCCGCAGCCACAACGAGCAGGATTGGCGCACCATCGCGTGGGATATCCGGCCGAGCCTGACGGAGCCTCAGCTCATCAAGTCCGACGGGATCTCCCCCATCGTCCATAGCGACGCAGGGGTCCTCCTCGGCGAATACAACTGGGCAGGCACCTCGGTCTGGGTTCTCTCGGACCCCGACGTCATCAGCAACAGCGGCATCGACGAGGGCGACAACGCCGCCTTCGCCGTCGCCATGGTCGATGCGCTGCTGCAGGGTGGCGGCGCCGTGATCTTCGACGAGACCATTCACGGCTTCACGCTATCCCCGGACCTCTGGCAGGCGCTGTTCAGCTTTCCGCTCAACCTGGCGATCCTGCAAAGCCTGCTCGCCGTCGCGGTGCTGGTCGGGGCGGCGGCCGGGCGCTTCGGCGCCCCGCTGCCGCCGCGCCCGCGTCTCGAGGCCGGCAAGCAAGTGCTCATCGCCAACACCGCCAGCCTCTTCGAATACGCCGGCAACCTGGCCGACATCCTGCGCCGCTACCACGAGGCGAGCCTGCGGGACCTGGCGCGCCACCTGCACATCCCGCGCGAGATCACGCTGCACCACGACGACCGCGCGCTGATGCACTGGCTGAACCAGGTCGGCGATGCACGCGGCACCACGCAGCGCTACAGCGAGGTGAACGCCGAGCTGGCCGCCGCCCTCCGCGGCCCGCGCACAGCGACAACCCAGGCTTTGCGTGCGGCGCTGCGCCTTTACAGATGGAAACAGGAGATGATACATGGACATAGAGCCGATCCAGACGGTCTGCGCCCGGGTCCGGGAACAGGTGCGCAAGATCGTGGTCGGACAGGACGCCGCGCTTGACCTGATGCTGGTGGCCCTGCTCTCCGAGGGCCATGTCCTGCTGGAAGGCGTGCCGGGTACCGCCAAGACGCTGCTCGCCCAGTCCTTCGCCAGCTCCCTCAGCCTCGATTTCGGGCGCATCCAGTTCACCCCGGACCTGATGCCGGGCGACGTGCTGGGCACCAACCTCTTCAATTTCCAGACCAGCGACTTCCGGCTGACCAAAGGGCCGATCTTCACCCAGGTGCTGCTGGCCGACGAGATCAACCGCACGCCACCGAAGACCCAGGCGGCGTTGCTCCAGGCCATGCACGAGCGCGACATCACCATCGACGGCCAGACCCACTCGCTGGGCGACGACTTCATGGTGATCGCCACGCAGAATCCGATCGAGCAGCAGGGCACCTACCCGCTGCCCGAGGCCCAGCTCGACCGCTTCCTGTTCAAGCATATCCTGGACTATCCCAGCCGCGACGAGGAGCGCGCCATCGTGGCCCGCCACGGCCACCGCACGGTGATGCCGGAGCTGGCCAGCTTCGGCCTGGAAGCCGTCGCCGACGCCGCCGCCCTGGCCGTCGCCCGCCGCACCATCGCCGACCTCAGGCTTTCCGGCGAGCTGATCGACTACATCGTCGACATCGTGCGAGCGACCCGCGAGCACGAGTCCCTGGAGTTCGGCGCCTCGCCGCGCTCGGCCAACATGATCGCCACGGCCTCGCGCGCCTATGCCGCCATGCAGGGCCGCGACTACGTGATCCCCGACGACGTGAAGTTCATCACCCTGCCGGCCCTGCGGCACCGCGTAGTGCTGGCGCCCGGCGCCGAGATCGAGGGGCTGCAGGCCGATGCCGTGCTGCACCAGGTCCTCGAGCAGATCCCGGCGCCGCGGTGAGGCGGACGCCATGATGACCCGGCGGCCCGCATGATCCGGCCGACGCCGCGCGCCGTGGCGGTCTTTGCCGCCGGCATTCCGCTGGCTTTCGCCGTGCTGCTGGCCGACGCGGCGTCGTGGCCCTACGTGCCGGCCTATCTTTTCCTGGCCTGCTTCGCCCTGCTGCTCGATGCGGTCTTCTCCCTCGCGCCCGGTCGGCTGAACGTGCAGGTGAACCTGCCGCAGCACCTCAACATCGGCCAGGCTGACGAGCTCCAGGTCCACCTGAGCTGCGAGAGCGATCGCCGGGCGGTCATCGAACTGCTCTGCGACGTCGGCGACGACCTCGACCGGCCGCCGCGTCTCCTGGCACCCTTGAATCGGCACGGCGAGGCGCGGGCGGCCTTCCGGCTGGCGGCCCGCCGCCGCGGCAAGGCACGCATCGAGCGGTTGTGGTTGCGCTGGCGCGGGCCGCTCGGCCTGGTCTACCGCCTGCGCATCGTAGCGATCGGACGTGAGATCCCGGTCACGCCCAACGTGAAGGCGGTGCGCCAGACCGCTCTGCAGTTCGCCGATCCCAGCGCGCTCTACGGCGTCAAGCCGCAATACCAGCAAGGCGAAGGCTCCGAGTTCGAATCCCTGCGCGAATACCTGCCGGGGCTCGACCCGCGCGCCATCGACTGGAAGCATTCGGCCCGCCACCTCAACCTGCTGTGCAAGGAATTCCGCAGCGAGCGCAATCACCAGATCGTGCTGGCCTTCGACACCGGCCACCTGATGAGCGAGCCGCTGGCCGGCATCGCCAAGCTCGACCACGCCGTCAATGCCGCCTTGCAGCTCGGCTATGTCTCGCTGCGGGCCGGCGACCGCATCGGCGTCTTCGGGTTCGACTCGCAGGTCCGCGTGGTCAGCCAGCCGGTCGGCGGCGTCGCCTCCTTCTGGCGCCTGCAGCGCGCGGCAACGGAACTGGCCTACAGCCCGGATGAAACCAACTTCACCCTCGGCCTGTCCACCCTCGTCAGCCGCCTCGACCGCCGTTCGCTGATCGTCTTGCAGACCGAGTTCGTCGATACCATCACCGCCGAGCTGATGCTGGAGAACGTCGAGCGCCTGGCCGGGCGGCACGTCGTGCTCTTCGTCTGCCTGCGCGATCCGCTGCTGGCCGACACCGTCGACGGCGAGCCCGCCAGCCTCAATGCCCTGGCCCGCTCCGTCATCGCCGACGAGTTCCTGCGCGAGCGCCGCGTGGTGCTGGAGCGCCTGCGCCGCCTGGGCGTACACTGCCTCGACGTGCGCGTCGACCAGATCGGGCCGGCGCTCATCAACCGCTACCTCGAGATCAAGCGCCGCGAGCTGATTTGATGGGAACGGCTTCGACATGAGCGTGCCGCTGAAGAGCCCTCTCAAGAGCTTCGAATTCCGCCGCGAGCGCGAGAAGACCTGGCGCGAGTTGGAGGACCTGGTTTCCCGCGCCGAAAGGCGCGGCCTGAAGTCGCTGCCGGCCGACGACCTGCTGCGCCTGCCGACTCTCTATCGCGCCACGCTCTCCTCGCTCTCGGTAGCCCGCTCCATCTCGCTCGACCAGAACGTGCTGAACTATCTGGAGAGCCTGTCGGCACGCGCCTACTTTCAGGTCTATGGCGCGCGGTCGAGCCTGCTTGAAGGCATCGGATACTTCCTGCGGCGCGGCTTTCCGGGCGCCGTGCGCGCAGCCCTCTGGCCCAATCTGCTCTCCGCGCTCTGGATGACTCTGGGCGCGGTGATCGGCTTCCTGCTGGTCGAGGCCAACGCCGACTGGTACTACAGCTTCGTCGGCACCGGCATGGCCGGCGGGCGCAGCCCGGCCGCCTCCACCGATTTCCTGCGCGAGGGGCTCTATGACGGCGCCGATTCAGCGGCGGATATGCTGTTCCATTTCGCCACCAGCCTCTTCTCGCATAATTCGGCCATCGGCATCTTCGCCTTTGCTCTCGGCTTCGCGCTCGGCGTGCCGACGGTGCTGCTGCTGTTCTACAACGGCCTGACGCTCGGCGCCTTCCTCGCCCTCTACGACTCCCGCGGCCTGACCTGGGACCTGGTCGGCTGGCTCTCGGTGCACGGCACCACGGAGCTGCTCGCCATCGTGCTCTGCGGCGGCGGCGGCCTGGTGCTGGCCGGGGCGATCATCTTCCCGGACCGCGAGACGCGGCTGGAGAGCCTGGCACGGCGCGGCCGCGCCGCCGGCACCCTCATCATGGGCGCCGTGCTGATGCTCTTCGTTGCCGGCTTCCTCGAAGGCTTCGCCCGCCAGCTGGTAACCGACGTCACGTCGCGCTACGTCATCGGCGGCGCCATGCTGGCCTTCTGGCTGACCTACTTCGCTCTCGGCGGACGGGATGAGCAAGATGGCGACGACTGACGCCGGCGCAAATTCGGAGGCCCAGCCGCGCGCCCGCAGCGAGCGCCGCCTGCTGACCCCGGAGGGCGTGCCGCTGATCTTTCAGCTGGCCGAGCGCGGCGAACGTGCCGCCGCGGTGCTGATCGACCTCCTCATCATGTTCACCGCCATCGCCGCCCTGGTGCTGGCGTTCTACTTCGGCCTCGGATGGCTCCGCATCGACGGCGTGGCCGCCGGCCTGATGATCCTGATCTCCTTTCTCATCCGCAGCTTCTACTTCATCTATTTCGAGCTGCGCTGGCAGGGCCAGACCCCCGGCAAGCGGGCGCTGGGCATCCGCGTGATCGACCGCCGCGGCGGCTACCTGCGCCCCGATTCCGTCTTCGCCCGCAACCTGCTGCGCGAGGTCGAGCTGTTCCTGCCCATGACGGTGCTGTTTCTGCCCAGCGAGGGCAGCCAGGGCTGGGTCAACCTGCTGACCTGCGTCTGGGTCGGCATCTTCCTGCTGCTGCCGTTCTTCAACAAGGACCGCCTGCGGGCCGGCGACATCGTGGCCGGCACCTGGGTGATTTCGGCACCGAAGGCGCTGCTGCTGGGTGACGTGGCCGCCGAGGCGGCCCGACGCAAGGGCCACGCCGACGAGATCGACCCGGCGTTCCCCTTCAGCCGCTCGCAGCTCGAGATCTACGGCATCTACGAGTTGCAGACCCTGGAGGAAGTGTTGCGGCAAAGCGGGCCGCAGACCGCCGAGACGCGCCGCGAGGTGGCCAGCCGCATCCAGCGCAAGATCGGCTGGGCCGGCGAGGACAACGTCGATGCCGAGCGCTTCCTGCAGGCCTTCTACGCCGCCCTGCGCGCCCACCTGGAGGCCCGCCTGCTGTTCGGCGAGCGCCGCAAGAACAAGCATAGCCGCAAGCGGCCCGGCGGGGAGAAGGCGTAGCCTGCTGCTAGTCGAACACCGCGGCGATCTGCGCCGTGCTGACGCCTTCCTTGGCGACGCGCAGGTCGTGGTAGGTCACGGCAAGAGCGACCGACATCAGGGCGCCGGAAATCGCCGAGACCACGTAGTTGACGATGATCAGGAGCGTGAAGTCGCCCATCGTGAAGGCGACGATCCCGGCGACCGATCCGACGACGGCGGCCAGAATGAAAAGAATGACCGCCAGCACGAGCAGTATGCCCAGGACCGACCAGCGATAGCCCTTGGTCAGCTCCCAGCTGCGCTTGAAGCTGCCGATGATGCCTGGCCGCTCCACCACCGCGGCGGGAATCACCACCGCGTAGGCGACGATCAGGAAGATGCCCGGCACGATCAGCAGCGCGAAGCCGACGCCGACGACGAGGGACAGGAGAATGGCGATGACGATGACCGGAACGATCGTCGACAGCCCGCGCGAGATGATGGTGCCGAGGCTCGCCTTCTGCCCGCTGAGATGCTGCACAGTGCCGTAGACCAGGGCGCCGACCACGACGTAGGTCAGCACGAAGGAAAGCAGGGTGATGATGATGTCGCCGGCCGAATAGTCGGGCGCGACGCCCCTTTCCAGCGCATCCAAGCTGACGAAGCCGTAGATCAGGGTCGGCAGGTAGAGGATCAGCGCCAGGACGCCGAAGGGAACGATGTTGGCAAAGAAGGTGCTGAAACTACGCTTGAGAACGGCGCCGACCGAGAACGTGCCGCTGCCGGGCGCCGCCTGCGCTGCTGAAAAATCGCTCATGAATGAAAACTCCCCCAGTTGGACTCTTCCCCGCGAGGAGCGGCCAGCCAAACCGCCGGCGCAACCGCCCCACGGCCGGCAGTATAGGGGCCTCACAATCAGCGGTCGATCCTTTGCTGAGCTACTAGTCTTATTGGGTAGCCCTTTCGCGCCCTATCCCGCCAGAGCGCCGGCGATTCGCTCGGCGAAGGCGCGGGTGCCGAGGGCGCCGCCGAGATCGGCGGTGCGCGTCTCCGGTCTCGCCAGGGCCGCGTCGATGGCCTGGTCGATGGCCCTGGCCGCCTCGGCGCAGGCCGGCAGCGCCCGTTTCTCGGCCAGCCAGTCCAGCAGCATGGCGGCCGAAAGGATCAGCGAGGTCGGGTTGGCCCTGTCCTGCCCGGCGATGTCGGGCGCCGAGCCGTGCTGGGCCTGGGCGCAGCAGAGGGCGTCGCCGGCATTGACCGAGCCGGCCAGACCGAGGCTGCCGGACAGCTCCGAGGCGAGATCGGAGAGGATGTCGGCGTGGAAGTTGGTGGCGCAGATGACGTCGAAGCGCTCGGGCTCGCGGACCAGCAGGGCCGCCATGGCATCGACGATGACCTCCTCGGTCTCCACCTCGGGAAAGTCGCGCGCGACGCTGCGCACGGCGTCGAGGAACAGCCCGTCACTCAAGCGGAAGGTGTTGGCCTTGTGGATGACCGCGACCTTCCCGCGCCGCTTCATGGCCAGCTCGTAGGAGCGCCGGGCGATGCGCTCGGAGGCCTTGCGCGTGATCTTGCGGATCGAGAGGGCGGTGTCCGGGTCGGTCATGAACTCGGCGCGGCCGGCGAACATGTTGCGGTCGGGATAGAAGCCCTCGGTCGCCTCGCGCATGATCACCAGGTCGAAGCTGCCGCCCTTGGCCGGCAGGCCCGGGCGGGTGCGCGCCGGGCGCACGTTGGCGTAGAGGTCGAGCTGCACCCGCACCACGCCGGAAATGTTCACGCCGCCCTCCTCCGGCGGCGGATAGTCGAGGTGCGAGATCGGCCCCAGGATGATGCCGTCGCTGGCACGCGCCCGCTCCAGCACGCCCTCGGGCAGGGTCGTGCCGTGCCTGGCCAGCGCCTTCAGCCCGATCTCCGCCTCCTCGAAGTCGAGGCCGAGGCCGAAGCGCCCGTCGGCCGCCCGCAGCACCTGCAGGGTCGCAGCCGTGATCTCCTCCCCGATGCCGTCGCCCGCCATGACCAGAAGCTTCACCGCAACCACCCTTTCCCTCGATACGTGGAACGGGCGGCACTATAGAGATCGCGCGGCGGCGGCCCTAGTCGAAAACAGCCGCCGGCTCGCCGAACGATACGTCATCGCCCCGCTCCGCCAGCCCATCGTGAATTACTGCCAGCAGAGCAAGCGGGAAGACAGTAGTCGCGGGATTGACAAAGAAGGTCCAGACCTCCCACAGACTCTCGACCTGTAGGTCGGGCCCAAAGAGCGCCATTGCGCCCCAGACGATCACGACGGGTATCACTACTAGAAGGTAGGCCGCCACAATGCGTAGCCGCGAGCCGGCCGAAAGGGCCGCGCTCCGCTTGAAACAGTCGAATATCCCATCACTGTCTTTAGCTGCGCAAGGAATCGCCATGCAGAAGAATGCCACGAGGATGAGATGAACTACCAGCAGAGCGATCGGCGCCTGAGGATGCAGCTTGATAAGATAGTGGCTCAGGGCTGAAAGACCGATGATGACGACGGTGGAGACAATGCTAACGCCCAAGACCGGCGCAGACCTCTTGAAGGTGTCGCCGATGCTAGGCAGCACAGTCCATGCCTCTCCCCGCCGATCCCGGTTCAGTGTCAAGGTCATGATGGCAATGATAAAGCAGGCGAGCAGGGTTTCGGTGCCATCCGCAGCGACCCTCAGCTGCCATTCCGGACACGGAAGCAAGCTGTACGCATAGCGCGGCAGGGCGACCACGGCGCACAGCAGATAGAAAGCTGGGAAATGACTCAGGCCGAAAGTGCAGGTCGTCCACAGCGCATTAAACACACCAAGCGGCATTGCGACATCTCCCCTCCTCGCGAGCGCCCCTGCGCGCGGCACCTCCAGGAAGCGTTCGCTCGGCGGCAGGACCAAAAGCTTGCCAGGCAAGGAGTTAACAAACCGCAACCAGGAGTAGGCGGTATTTTAGGAGATTTCGCCGAACTACCAGCGGCCTAAACCGCCTTGCTGTAGCGCCCGCCCGCGCAGAGATAGGCGTCGAAACACGAGGCGATGAGGCGCAGGATGCTGGTCATGGCGGCAAGCTAGAGCCGCAGGCGACGCCCGTCTTTGATGGAGGTCAAATGTCGGGTTCAAAGAATGCTTGTCACCCTCGGGCTTGAGCCTACTGGAGTCACACATCTCTCTCGCTCACCCAGATCGTCATCCCGGCCAAGCGAGCGTCAGCGAGCGCGAGCCGGGATCCATGGTAGGAACGGTCTCCCGGCCTTGGCCTGACTTTCTCTGCTTCACGTCATGCTGAGCTTGGCGAACTTGACCCAAGCACCCGCAGCAGCGCCAACGGCGGCCCATGGCCTGCTACGTCTACATCCTTGCCAGCCGACCCCACGGCACACTCTACGTCGGTGTGACGAACGACTTGCTTCTCCGCGTCTATGAGCACCGCGAGGGTCTTGCTGACGGCTTCACCAAGCGGTACGGCGTGAAGGGCCTCGTCCATTACGAGGCATTTGACAGTGTCGAACTGGCAATCCGTCGCGAGAAGTCGCTGAAGCGCTGGCGCCCGAGTGGTGAGACGAGGGTGCGAACGAGCCACAGGTTCCGCTCACCCCGCTTTCCGACGATCCTCTTTCATCATGTCGGCCGCCTTCTCGCCGATCATGATCGTCGGCGAGTTGGTATTGCCGGAGGTGATGGTCGGCATCACCGAGGCGTCGGCGATCCTGAGGCCCTGCAGGCCGTGCACCCTGAGGCGAGCGTCCACCACGGCGCGGTCGTCGTCGCCCATCCTGCAGGTGCCGACGGGGTGGAAGATCGTGGTGCCGATGTCGCCGGCGGCAATCGCCAGGGCATCGTCGCTATCGATCTCGGCGCCGGGCTTGTACTCCACCGGCCGGTAGCGGGCCAGGGCCGGAGCGGCGCAGATGCGCCGGGTCAGGCGGATCGCCTGGGCCGCCACCTGGCGGTCGCCCGGCGCGCTGAGATAGGCCGGCTTGATCAGCGGGGCGTCGCGGAAGTCGGCGCTGCGGACATGGATGCTGCCGCGGCTTTCCGGCCGCAGGTTGCAGACCGACGCCGTGATGGCCGGAAAGGCATGCAGCGGGTCGCCGAACTTGTCGAGACTGAGCGGCTGCACATGGTACTGCAGATTGGGCGTCTCGCGCGCCGGATCGGATTTCGTGAAGGCGCCGAGCTGGCTCGGCGCCATGGAGAGCGGCCCGCGGCGGAACAGCAGGTACTCCAGGCCCATGCCCAGCTTGCCCTGCAGGCTGCCGGCGCGCTGATTCAGCGTGACCGTGCCCTCCACCTTGAAGATCATCCGCATCTGCAGATGGTCCTGCAGGTTCTCGCCGACGCCCGGCAGGGCCTGGGTCACCTCGATGCCGTGGGCCTGCAGCACCGCGGGATCGCCGATGCCGGAGAGCTCCAGCAGCTGCACCGAGCCGATGGAGCCGGTGGCGAGGACCACCTCTCCGCGGGCCCGCACCCGGCGCAGGGCCTCGCCCTGGCGGAAGTCGAGGCCGGTGACCCGCCTGCCGTCGAGCCGCAGCTTCTCGGCCAGGGCGCCCGTCATGACGGTCAGGTTGGGCCGGTGCAACACCGGGCGCAGGAAGGCCTTGGCGCTCGACCAGCGCACGCCGCGCTTCTGGTTCACCTGGAAGTAGCCGCAGCCCTCGTTGTCGCCGCGATTGAAGTCGTCTGTCGGCGGGATGCCGCACTCGTCCGCCGCCTTGCGGAAGGCGTCGAGAATCTCCCACGACAGGCGTTGCTCCTCGACGCGCCACTCCCCGCCGCTGCCGTGGTGGTCGTCGCCGCCCTGGTAGTGATCCTCCGACCGTTTGAAATAGGGCAGCACGTCGTCCCAGCTCCAGCCGGCATTGCCGAGCTGGCGCCACAGGTCGTAGTCGCGCGCCTGGCCGCGCATGTAGATCATGCCGTTGATGGAGGAGGAGCCGCCCAGCACCCGCCCGCGCGGATAGGCGAGCGCCCGCCCGTTGAGGCCGGGCTCCGCCTCGGTCTTGTAGCACCAGTCCGTGCGCGGGGTGTTCTGGGTGTAGAGATAGCCGACGGGAACGTGGATCCAGAACCAGTTGTCCTTGCCGCCGGCCTCCAGCAGCAGCACCGAGACATCGGGGTCGGCCGACAGGCGGTTGGCCAGGCAGCAGCCGGAGGAACCGGCGCCCACGATCACATAGTCGAACACGCCGACGTCCTGCCGCCCCTCATTCCGAGCGTCCCTTGAAGCCATTCCCTCTTACCTCGTCCGCTTTGCCGCACGAATCTTCGCCGCGGAAATTATAGCACTGCTTGGACGGGCAGGATCAATTCGGCGGTACCGGGCGCTTCGCGCCTTTGCATCGGGGCAACCGCACATGGATAATCGGGTGAACCTGCGGAGCCCGCCCATGCCATTTCCCCTTCCTCGCCTGACCCGCCGGCGCCTGCTGCTGGGCGGCCTCGCGCTCAGCGCCTATGGCCTCGGCCTGCCCGCGGCGGCCAGCCTGGCCCAGGATACCGAGCCGCGCCGCCTCACCGCCGGCCCCGGGGAAGCCCACCTGCTGGAGGCCGGCCGGCCGGCCACCCGTGTCTGGTCCTACGACGGCGTCACGCCCGGACCGGTCCTGCGCGTGCGCCAGGGCGAGGAAGTGAACGTCCGCCTGGTGAACAACCTGCCGCAGCCGACCACCATCCACTGGCACGGCATCCGCATCGACAACGCCATGGACGGTGTGCCGCACCTGACCCAGCACGCTGTCGCGCCGGGCGAGAGCTTCGACTACCGCTTCACCGTGCCCGACGCCGGCACTTTCTGGTACCACCCGCACGACCGCTCCTGGGAGCAGGTGGCGCGCGGCCTCTACGGCCTGCTGATCGTCGAGGAGCCAGAGCCGGCGGAGGGCATCCGGGACTTCGCCATCGTCGCCGACGACTGGCGCCTCGGCGAGGACGGCCAGATCGACGAAGCCTCCTTCGGCCACATGATGGACTGGAGCCACGCCGGGCGCATCGGCAACGTCCTGACGCTGAATGGACAGGATCTGCTGGAGATTCTCGTCAGACACAACGCGTACATGCGCCTCCGACTCTGCAGCACCTGCAACGCCCGCGTCCTGGAGCTGCGCATCGAGCATCCCGGCGTTCAGCTCGTCGCCCTGGATGGGCAGCCGGTCGAGCCGCGCGCGCTGACCGACGGCTATATCCGCCTGGCGCCGGGCGAGCGCGCCGATCTCCTCCTCCATTTCTATCTCGAGCCGGGCAGCACGGCTGCCATCACCGAGGTCAGCGGCGGTCAGCGCGTGGAGGCGGGGCGCTTCGTCTATCATCCCACGGATAGAGTCATCCACCGTTCCGAGCCTTACCTCCGTCTTCCCGCCAACCCGCTCCCGACCAACCTCGACCTCGGCTCAGCCCTTGCTGTCGAGCTGCTCATGGAGGGCGGCGCCATGGGCAACCTGGCGCAAGCGATGCACGAGGGCGAGATGAAGGACATCCGCAGCCTCGTCGGCGCCGGCATGGCGTGGTCCATCAACGGCATCGCCGGCATGACCGAGGCGCCGCTCTTTACCGCCGTGCGCGGCCGCACCATCACCGTGGACCTCACCAACGACACCCAGTGGCCGCACGCCATGCACTTCCACGGCCACCACTTCAAGGTGCTGGAGCGCAACGGCACGCCGCCCGAGTTCGAGGCCTGGAAGGACACCGTGCTGCTCGACCGGCAGGAGCGCGTGAAGATCGCCTTCGTCGCCGACAATCCCGGCAAGTGGATGATCCACTGCCACATGCTGGAGCATCAGGCCGCCGGCATGACCACCTGGTTCGCCGTGGAGGCGTGAGGATCATGGCAAAAAACGGCAAGCGGCATCCGGTCAACCTCGCCCTGCAGGGCGGCGGCGCGCACGGTGCCTTCAGCTGGGGCGTGCTGGACCGCCTGCTGGCCGACGAGCGCCTGGAGATCGAGGCGATCAGCGGCACTTCTGCGGGGGCGATGAACGCCGTCGCCGTCGCGGAAGGCCTGTTGACGGGCGGGCCGCAGGAAGCGCGCGCCTGTCTGCGCCGCTTCTGGAAGGCGGTCAGCGCCGCGGCCACGGGCAGCCCGATCCGGCGCACCCCCATCGACGTCTTCATGGGCAACTGGAATCTCGATACCTCGCCCGCCTATCTGTTCTTCGACCTGCTCGGGCGCGTCGCCTCGCCCTACGAGGTCAACCCGCTGAACCTCAACCCGCTGCGCGATCTGCTGGAAGGCCTGGTCGATTTCGAACGCGTGCGCGCCTGCGACCGCTTGAAGATCTTCGTCTCCGCCACCAACGTGGAGACCGGCCGCGTGAAGGTCTTTGAGCGCCACGAGCTGACCGCCGACATGGTGATGGCCTCGGCCTGCCTGCCCCTCGTCTTCCAAGCGGTGGAGATCGACGGCGTGCCCTACTGGGACGGCGGCTACATGGGTAACCCCGCCCTCTTCCCCTTCTTCGACGCCTCGGAGTCGGACGACGTCATCGTGGTGCAGATCAACCCGGTGTTCCGCCGGGGCGCGCCGAAGTCGGCCCGCGAGATCCTCAACCGGGTGAACGAGATCACCTTCAACTCGAGCCTGCTGCGCGAGTTCCGCGCCATCGACTTCGTCTCGCGCCTGCTGGACGAGGGCAAGCTCGATCCCGAGACCTACAAACAGGTCCTCGTTCACCGCATCTCGGCGGAGGAGCACATCAACCCGCTGGGCGCCTCCAGCAAGATGAACGCCGAGTGGGACTTCCTGAAGTACCTCTTCGATGTCGGCTGGCGCGCCGCCGACGGCTGGCTGGCGGCCAACTTCGAGCACCTCGGCAAGCGCTCGACCCTCGACATCCGCGCCATGTACCAGGGCGAAGAGCAGGAACTGCTCGACCCGCAAGCCGAACTTTAGACAAGACGGCATCGGACACCGTGGGCGAGCGGCGGCCTATCCCTGCTTGGTCAGCACGACGTGGGTAGCGTTTTGCGTGGGAACGTGCTCGGTGCAGCGATAACCGAGGCTGGCTGTATCAATATTGGCGAAGAGGTGTTCGCCAGAGCCGAGAAGCAGCGGGGAGATCGCAAGGTGCATCTCGTCGATAAGCCCGGCGCGTAGATATTGCCGGATCGTCGCCGCGCCCCCGCCGACCCGCACATCCTTGCCGTTGGCGGCCTGGACGGCGCGCTCCAGCGCCGCTTCGATGCCGTCGGTCACGAAGTGAAAGATCGTGCCGCCCGCCATGGTGACCGGCGCGCGTTCATGGTGCGTCAGCACGAAGACGGGGCAGTGGTAGGGCGGATTGTCTCCCCACCATCCCTTCCAGTTTTCGTCAGGCCACGGTCCGCGAATCGGCCCGAACATGTTTCTGCCCATGATCCACGCGCCGATATTCGTGAAACTGCGCACCGCAAAGTCGTCGTCGACACCTGTCGTGCCGCCCTCGTTTCCCCGCACCATCTGCTGAAATGTGCGGGTTGGGACGAACCATTCATGCAGGGTTTCGCCACCTTCGCCGAGCGGATCGTCGACGCTCTGGTTCGGACCGGCTCCAAAACCGTCGAGCGAGACCGAGAAGCAGTTCACACGAAGCTTTGACATGGCTTGTTCCTCCTTCGCGCCCGTCCGGCGCCCTAAACAGGTTGCAAATCAAAACCAGTTGCTGGTATGCGATGATCGATTGCGAAATGCAACCAAAGAATTGCGGGCGAGGGCCAGGTCCATCGCCTGCTGAGTCTTCGGCAGGCGCCTGCGGGACGAAGGCAAGCTCGACCCTCGACGTCCGCGCCATGCGCCAGGCCGAGGAGCAGGAACTGCTCGACCCGCAAGTCGAACAGCAGAGCATCAGTCTATGGGGATTGGTGGGGGGTGACCCCGCATCACTCGAGGGGCAAGCGCCGCATCCGCCGGCGAAAGTGGTTCGACCTCATGCGCGCGGGTGACGCTCCCCATAGTTTGAGAAATCCTGCTTAAGGCCGACGCTCGGGAACCAGGTTCTGCAAGGGCCACTGCACCGAGACGGTGGTGCCCTCGCCGGGAGTGCTATCCACCGATAAGGTGCCGTCCAGCAGTCCTACCAGCTTCGTGCAGATGTAGAAACCGAGTCCGGTTCCCCGTTCGCCGCGCAGCGCCGTGGCGCTGCCGTCGGCGAGGAAAGGCTCGCCGATCTTGGCAACGAGTTCCGCCGGCATGCCGACGCCGTTGTCGGCGACCGAGAATTCCAGTCGCTCGCCATCCGACAGGCACCACCGCAGCTCGATGGAGCCTCCGTTGTTCGTGTGCTTGCAGGCGTTCGAGACGAGATTGTTCATGATCTGAATCAGCGCGCGCCGGTCGGTGACGATCGTCGGAACGCCATCCGGCGGGGCCGTGACGCTGATTTGCAGATTCTTGCCCAGAGAGATCGGGGTGAAGGTCGCCAGCACTTCTTTCGTCAGTTCGATCGGATCGAAGCGTTCAGGCTTTAAGCCATACTTGCCGCAGTCGAGCTTCGCGGTATCCAGGATGTCGTTCACGATGGACAGCAGCAGTTGGCCGCCTTTGTGGATGTTCTCCAGATATCCCCGGTAAGTCTGGTTCTCGAAGCGACCGCTGACTTCACCGAGAATCATCTCTGAGAAACCGAGGATCGCATTGAGCGGCGTCCGCAGGTCGTGGCTGATGTTGGCCAGGAACTCGGATTTGCTCCGTGTCGCGGCTTCAGCCTGCTCCATGGCCTTGCGGAAGACCTCTTCATTACGCTTGATCTCCGTAATGTCGACCTGGACGCTGACGAATCCGCCGCTGCTCATCCGCCGATCGGTGGTCTTCAGCCACCGGCCGTCTTTGAGCTGGACGATGAAGGACCCTTCCAGCTTGCGTCGGTATTCGGCCTTGCGTTGCAGATAGGTGTCGCCGCCGCCGTATTCGTCACCAACGACCACCTGGCCTCGGGCGACGTCGATCTGGCCCAGTTCGGCGAAATGGATGCCCGGCCGCGCTTCCTCTTCGCTGTAGCCGTAGAGTTCTCGGAAGTTGCGGTTGCACGTGACGAGTCGCCCGTCTGCGTCGTAGATCACGATCGCCTCAGAGACGGCCTCCAGCGCCTCGGCGAAAATCGCGCCGCCGCTGGCCGCGTCGAGTTGCCTACGCAAGGCATGGCATTCGGCGCGCAGGTCTTCCAACTTGCGGTCGTCGGCTTCGCCGCGGGCCGTCCGACGATTGTCGACGTCAGCCTGAACGGCCGCGCCGGAAATCCCGTGCGAAGTTGAAACCACCATGCGCCGCGCTGCCGCCTTCTTCCTGTTTCCGTCGACGGCCGGTCGCCGCCAATTTCGGCAAATATTACAGACAATAGATGCAGCTAAGCGGTGAAGGAACGGTTAAGCTTACGTCCTCCAGATGACTCCTCGCGGTCAGATGCCGCCATGCCGTGTGGTCGTCTGGGGAGAAGAGAAGAGATGAGACGATCGAACCGCCGCGGCTTCATCGCCTGCTTCAAAAAAGCCTGCACCGCGGACCAGGGCCATCTGAAGTCCGCGGTGCAGTGAAGCGCAGGAGAATGGAGTGGGGGACCGGTCTCCCGCGCCTCGTTCGCTTAGCCAGGCCTGAGGGGCTCAGCCGTTGTCGTCCGGCGCCTGCCCACCCTGCGGCGTGCCGCGGTGGTGGCGCTGGAAGTCGCCGCGGTCGATGACGCCGTCATCGTTGCGGTCCATGCGGCGCACCATCTTGGCGAAGGGCCGCTGGAACTCCGCGCCGGTCACCTTGCCGTCGCCGTCCGCATCGAGGTCCTGGAAGCGGTCGACCATCCGCTCGCGCATGGCCTCGAGCCAGAGCTGCTCGTACTCGCCGAGGGTGAGGGACTGGTCGCTGTCGGCGTCGAAACGGCCGAAGCGCTCGCCGCGGGTCTGGTCGATCTCCTCCTGGCTCAGCTTGCCGTCGTCGTTGGCGTCGAAGGACTCGAGCATTCCGAACATATGCCGGCCGCCGCCGTGGCGCTTGCCGTGATGCCCGCCGCCGCGGTGCATGCCGTCGCCGCCACGGGCTTGTTGCATGTGCTGGCCCGGGCCGCCCTCGCGGCCGTGCCAGCGGCTGTCGGCCTGGGCGGCGACCGCTGCGCCGGCAACGCCGGCCAGGGCGACGAAAGCTACGGCGATCTTGGTGGTTGTCTTCATGGGGGTCTGCCTTTCAGTGTGGAACGTCCGGTGCATACCGGCCTCGGTTCTGATTGCGCTACGCAGCCATCGCCCGGCGCATCCCCATGCCGAGATTTTTTTCTGGCGATTTTCATGGTATGCCACGCGTCATTGCGCGGCGCCGAAAAGCCGCGCAGACTTGGCCGCATGACCCCGTCGCCCGCCAAAGATCCCCTGCTGCAGCCCTACCGCCTGAAGCACCTGACGCTGCGCAACCGCATCCTCTCCACCGCCCACGAGCCGGCTTATTCGGTAGACGGCCTGCCGAAGGAGCGTTACCGCCTCTACCACGCGGAGAAGGCCAAGGGCGGCATCGCGCTGACCATGACCGCGGGCTCCGCCGTGGTGTCGCGCGACAGCCCCGAGGCCTTCGGCAACCTGCACGCCTACAAGGACGAGATCGTGCCCTGGCTGCAGGAGCTGAGCGAGGCCTGCCACGAGCACGGCGCGGCGGTGATGATGCAGATCACCCACCTCGGCCGGCGCACCGCCTGGAACCGGGCGGACTGGCTGCCGGTGCTGGCGCCCTCCCCCCTGCGCGAGCCGGCCCACCGCGCCTTTCCCAAGGCGGCCGAGGACTGGGACCTCGAGCGCATCGTCGCCGACTACGCCGATGCCGCCGAGCGCCTCCAGGCGGGCGGCCTGGACGGCATCGAGCTGGAGGCCTACGGCCACCTGCTGGACCAGTTCTGGTCGCCGGCCACCAACAAGCGCGACGACGAACTGGGCGGCTCCCTGGACAACCGCCTGAGCTTCACCTTTCGGGTGCTGCAGGCCATCCGCGCCAGGGTCGGCCCGGACTTCATCGTCGGCATCCGCATGGTGGCCGACGAGGACTGGGACCAGGGGCTCAGCCGCGCAGAGGGTGTCGAGATCGCCCGGCGGCTGGTGGCCGGCGGGCAGATCGACTTCCTCAACCTCATCCGCGGCCACATCGACACCGACGCGGCGCTCTCCAAGGTCATCCCGATCCAGGGCATGCCCTCGGCCCCCCACCTGGACTTCTGCGGCGAGGTGCGCGCCGAGACGCGCTTTCCGGTGTTCCATGCCGCGCGCATCGCCGACGTGGCAACGGCCCGCCATGCGGTCGCCGAGGGCAAGCTCGACATGGTCGGCATGACCCGTGCGCACCTGGCCGATCCGCACATCGTGAACAAGATCGCCGCCGGCCGCGAGCAGGAGATCCGCCCCTGCGTCGGCGCCACCTACTGCCTCGACCGCATCTACGAAGGCCACGAGGCACTCTGCATCCACAACCCGGCGACCGGCCGCGAGGCGAGCATGCCCCACGTGCTGCGCCCGGCGAAGACGCAGAAACGCGCGGTGGTGGTCGGCGCCGGCCCGGCCGGCCTGGAGGCCGCCCGCGTGCTGTCAGGCCGCGGCCACCAGGTGGTCCTCTTCGAGGCCGCCGACCAGCCGGGCGGCCAGCTCCGCCTCGCCGCCCGCGTGCTGCGCCGGCGCGAGCTCATCGGCATCGTCGACTGGCGCCTGGCGCGCTGCACCGACGCCGGAGTCGACATGCGATTCAATTCCTTCGTCGGCACGGAGGAGGTGCTGGCCGAGAACCCGGAGGTGGTCGTCGTCGCCACCGGCGGCCTGCCCAACACTGAGATTTTCGACGGCGCCGGCCTCGCGGTGAGCTCCTGGGACATCCTCTCGGGCGACGTGGCCGTGGGCGAGAGCGTGCTGCTCTACGACGACAACGCCGCCCACCCCGGCCTCGCCGCCGCGGAGATGATCGCCGAGAAGGGCGCGGCGCTGGAGATCGTCACGCCGGAGCGCTTCTTCGCCGCGGACGTCGGCGGCCTCAACCACCAGGCCTATGCGCGCTGCTTCGACCGCCACGGCACCCGCATCACCATCAGCAAGCGGGTGGTCGCCGCCGAGCGCGCCGGCAACCGCCTGACGGTGACGCTCGGCTCCGACTACTCCGACCGTCTGGAGACCCGCGAGGTGGACCAGCTGGTGGTCGAGCACGGCACCCTGCCGCTCGACGAGCTCTACTTCGACCTGAAGCCCGCGAGCATCAACCTCGGCGCCGTCGACTACGCGGCCATGATCGCCGGCCGCCCGCAGGAGGCGGTGAAGAACCGCGAAGGCGGCTTCCGCCTGTATCGGATCGGAGACGCCGTCGCTAGCCGCAACGTCCACGCCGCCATCTACGACGCCCTCAGGCTCTGCAAGGATATCTGAGAAAAGAGCCCCCGCGGGGCGTCATTGTGAAAAGAAATCTTCTTCAGAAGAAATACGGTTTGTCCGCTCCTTGAGACTATCCCAGACGCTACGATCTATCGGTCGCTGGTCTCCAATGTGCCATCTCCCGGCCTTTCTGCACCTTTATTTGGCCTCTCCGAAGCGGAACTTCGTCCTGCGGCCGAAACGTATAGTCATACTATGACAAGTATGAATAGCGCGGCCCCTCCAGCGTCGGGCTGGAACGCGTGGACAGGTGACAAAAGACCGCGACGATCTGGCAGATTCCCAATTACAAGTTAAGCGCGAAGGAGGTCGACTGCGTCTTCGGCGGCCAGCCGTCGCTTCCGCTGGCATAGGCGGGCGTTCGCGGCAGTTCAACCCGCACCCAAAGCCGTCGAGGTTGAGCAGGCCTCTCATCATATGTATTGCGAGGAGTCATGCTATGTGTTGTCATGATCTGGCGTTGCAGGTCACCTGACATGTCTAATGACCGTTGGGGCACCGGCGGAACAACGGCCGATGCGCCATGCGCAGGATGAATGAAAAGAACAAACGGGAGGAAGTGTCATGAAGCGGTTGTTGCCCATCACGCTCGCCGGCGTGCTCGCCTGTCTCGCCGCGACAGGCGCTGCGGCGCAGGACTACCCGAGCCGCGACGTGCGCATGGTGGTGCCATGGGGCGCCGGCGGCGGCACCGACGGCATCGTGCGCAAGGTTTCGACCATCGCCGAAAAGGAGCTCGGCGGCACGATCTATGTGGAGAACATCGAAGGCGGCATCAGCGCCACCGGCGTCATGCAGGCCATGAGCGCGCGCCCAGACGGCTACACCATCGCCAGCCTCACCTACGACAGCGTCGTCACCGTCCCCTGGCAGAAGCTGCTGCCTGGCTACAACCTCGAAAAGCTGGCGCTCATCGCCCGCATCACCAGCGAGGCCGACGCCATCATCGCCAGCGCCGACGCGTCCTACGGCACCTTCGAGGAGCTCATCGCGGCGGCCAAGGAGCAGCCGGGTGAAATCCAGGTGGCCATCCAGAATCTCGGCTCGCGCACCCATCTGACGATGCTGCGGCTCGAAGGCATGACGGGCGCCAAGTTCGACCTCATCGCCTATCCCGGCGGCGCGGCGCCGCAGAAAGAGGCGCTGCTTTCCGGCGAGGTCGACTATGCCGTCACCAGCCTCGGTGACTTCGCCTCGCTGCTCGACGCCGGCGATGCCAAGGGCATCGTCGAGTTCTCCGACGCGCCTAATCCCGCCTACAAGGACGTGCCGATCGCGAAGGACGCGGGCGTCGACCTGGAAATGGGCAGCTTCATCGTGCTCGCCGCCCCGGCCGGCACGCCGGACGACGTGATCGCCGAGTTGGAGGACGCCTACAAGGCCGCTTACGACAGCGGGGAATTCCAGAACTGGGTGGCCAAGGTCGGCGTCACGCCGAGCTGGCTCGGCTCCGGCGAGGTGACCGACTGGGCGAACCAGACGCAGGGCGACCTCTTCACCCTGATGCAGGACCTGGAAAAGCAGGGCGTCCTCAAGCAGTAGGCCTCCACTCCCGCCGGGCGTCGCGCCCGGCGGGGTCTTTCCCGCCGATCCGGCCGACCCTGGAGTCCCGCAGCATGCCCTCTCTGCGCCCCTGGTGGAGGGACATCGAGCTCATCTTTCCGCTCTGCCTGTTCGTCGTCACGTCCATCTATCTCGCGGCGAGCTTCGAGATTTCCACCGCCTTCGACAGCGGCTTCGTCAATTCCGCTTTCGTGCCGCGCGTGGTGGCGGCAGTAATGTACGTGGCGTTGGTCTTCGTGCTACGCGACGTCTGGCGGCGTCGCCGGTCGGGCGCGGCCGAGGCCGCCGAAGCCGAAGCGGCCGGGGCGGACTGGACCGGTCCGGCCAAGATCGTCGCCCTCACCGCGCTCTACATCGTCGCCTTCCGCCCACTCGGCTACGTGATCTCCACTCTGCTCTATGTCTACGCGCTGTTCTATCTCCTCGGCTTTGACGAGAAGAGCCTGCTGAAGCGTGTTGTCTACGCAATCGCCATCACTGCGATCTTCTACATCCTGTTCGACGCCATCTTCAACGTGCGGCTGCCCAAGGCCGGAGGCATCCTGTGAGCGACTATCTCGCGGGCATTCTCGGAGGCTTCGTCGCCCTCGCCGACCCCGTCATTCTCGCCTATCTCGTCATCGGCTTCCTGGTGGGGGCGTTCTTCGCCGCCGTGCCCGGCCTGACGGCCGTGCTCGCCATCGCCCTCCTCCTGCCTGTGACCTACAGCCTCGACATCGTGCCGGCGCTCGTGATGTGCGCGGCGATCTTCATGTCGGGCATGTATGCCGGCTCCGTGACCGCGACCACGATCAACATTCCGGGCGCGCCCTCTTCCATGATGACGGCGATCGAGGGCAACAGCCTGATGCGACGCGGCGAGGGCGCCAACGCGCTCGGCCATGCCGCGCTCGGCTCGATGATCGGTGGCGGCATAGGCGCACTACTCCTGATCCTTGTTGCCCCCGTCACAGCGGACATCGCTTTGCTGATCCGCACGCCCGGAAAGTTTTCGCTGGTTCTGTTCGCTCTTGTCGTGATCGTGATCGCCCAGCGCGATGCCATCGCCAAGGGCACTGTCGCGGCGTTGCTCGGCATCATGTTTGCGACTGTCGGTGTCGATGTGATGCAGCCGGTGGCTCGCTTCACCTTCGGGACGGAACTGCTCGTCGAGGGCATCAACATGATGCCGATCATCATCGGTGCCTTCGCCGTCAGCGAGGTGCTGGTACAGGCCTCGATGCGCGGGGCGAGCCGCACGGTCGACCTGGAGGCTGGCGCGATCCCGCGCATCCGCCGCCGCGACTTTCTGCCGACGCGCGCCGAGATCCGGGAGATCGGCTGGTGGACCTATCTCAAGAGCGCCGTCATCGGCTACTTCATCGGTGTCCTGCCCGGCGCCGGCGGCTCGATGGCGGCCTTCGTTGCCTATGCCGAGGCCATGCGCAAGTCGCGCCGGCCGCAGCTGTTCGGCAAAGGCAGCCGAGAGGGCATCGCCGCCGCCGAGAGCGCCAACAACTCTATGTGCGGCGGCGCCTATGTACCGATGCTGATGTTCGGAATTCCCGGCGATCCGACCACCGCGGTCATCCTCGGCGTGCTCACCATCAGCGGTCTGCAGCCCGGCCCGCGTCTGATCGAGACGCAGCTGCCGCTCATTGCGCCGATGTTCGCCGCCCTCCTCGTCAGCGCCATCGTGCTGATCCCTTTGACGCTGTTCCTGTTCGGGCCGTACTTCCTGAAGATCGTGTCGATCCGCCGGGCACCGCTCTATTCCTGCATCGCTGTCGTCGCCCTGGTCGGCGCCTATGTCGCCACCTACTCCACCTTCCAGATGGCCCTCGCCCTGTTCTTCGGCGTGCTTGCCTTCTTCATGCGCCGCGCGGGCTATCCGACCGTCACGCTGCTACTCGGCTTCATCCTTGGCCCGGACCTGGAGCAATATTTCCGGCGCGGCCTGTCACTCAACCACAACGACCCGACGATCTTCGTCACGAGCCCTGACAGCCTGTTCTTTCTAGGCCTCACCGTCTTCTTCTTCTACTTCATGGTCATCCGCCCGTCGCGCCAACTAAACGCCGATGAGGCGGACGGCACGAACCGGCAGCAAACGCCTTGACTGCGCAGGCCACATTTGCGCTCGGGGCAGCGACCGCTGCTGATGCGAACTTCCCCCGAACTGAAAGGAGAAGAACAGATGCTTTTCGACCTGCGTACCTATACCTGTCGCCCCGGCACTGTCCGGCAGCACCTCGCGCTCTACGAGAAGCATGGCTTTGCCGTGCAAAAGCGGCACCTCGGGGAGCCGGTGATATACGGCATCACCGAAACGGGCCCGCAGAACAGCTACGTGCATATCTGGCTCTACCGTGACGCTGCCGACCGGGCGGCACGCCGGGCTGCCATGGAAGCCGATCCGGAATGGGCCAGCTACCGCAAGATCAGCGCCGAGGCGGGGCTGCTG
>WHTV01000033.1 GCA_009377535.1 Kiloniellaceae bacterium | reverse complement strand
GTCGCCTCGAGAAAGCCGCTCGCCTCGGCTGCCTCGCCGCCGGTCACGTCATGTATGCCGTATTCCACGACCTTGGCGCCCTCGAACGGCCCGTCGCCGGTGGCGGTGCCCTCGCGCTGAAGCAGGGTCAGAAAGCGGCGCGTGTCATCCTTGAAATTCAGGGAGATTGAGTCGGTTGTCGAGAGAAGCGCGTCAAGCTTCACCGGCTCGGCGACTGCCTGCGCGGCGCCGAGGCAGAGCGCCAAGCTCAGCACGACTGGCATAGAGGTATGCAACCGACCCTCCTTCTCCGCCGCCCGTCGACTGCGGCCTAGCTCCAGCTGTCAAGGTCCGTCAATTTGACCCGCCAGCCGGCAAGCAGTCAGGCTAGCGCCGCTTCTTCTTCCCCACCTTCGCCTGCACCCGCGCGCCCCGCAACTCATTTAGCGTCATCCCCGCCAACCTCTTCTCAATCTCCTCGGCGAACCTCGTCACTGCGAAGTCGCTGAACGCCTTCACGCGAGCGGGCAGCAGGCGGCGGTGGGGGTAGAGGACGCTGAGCGATACCGGCTCGGGCGGGAAATCCAGCAGGACCGGCACCAGGCGTCCGGCCTTCAGGGGCTCGGCCACCTCCCACAGCGGCTTCAGCACGATGCCCTGACCGTGGAGCGCCCAGTCGGTCAGCAGGTCGCCGTCGTCGGCATCGAAGCGGCCCTGCACGGAGAAGGTCTGCGGGCCCTCCGCGGTCTGCAGCGTCCAGCGGAACTGCTGCGAGCCGGGAAAGCGCAGCAGCAGGCAGATGTGGTCGTGCAGGTCCTCCGGCGTCTGCGGCGTGCCGTGCTCCGAGAGGTAGGCCGGTGCGGCGCAGAGCAGGCGCTCGCAGTCGACGATTTTGCGGGCGATCAGCGAGGAGTCGGAGAGGATCGCCAGGCGCACGGCGACGTCGACGGACTCGTTCAGCAGGTCGATGAGGTGTTCGGAGCAGCGCAGCTGCAGCGTCACCTTGGGGTGCAGTCCTTGGAACTCAGGGACTAGCGGCGCCAGGATGCGCCGCGCGAAGCCGAGCGGCGCGGTGACCCTCAGCGAGCCCTGCGGCACGCCGCCGGTGCCTGCCACCACGGTCTCGGCGCGCTCGACCGCCGCCATGACCTCCTGGCAGGCCTGGTAGAAGGCGAGGCCCTGCTCGGTCGGCTGCACGCGCCGCGTGGTGCGGTTCAAGAGGCGCACGCCGAGATGGCTTTCCAGCGACTGGATGCGGTGGCTCACCACCGCCGGGGAGAGGCGCAGCTGCCGTCCGGCCGCCGACATGGAGTCCTGCTCCACCACGCGCACGAAAACCCGGATGTTTTCCAGCAGGGACAAGGATCGGCCTCTTCCTGGGCTTGGCTTTCATTTCGCTGGGAAGTTTATTCGGATTTCTTTGAAAGTCATAGCCCCGCGCATTCCGTTCCGCCCGCGCCGCTGCCGCGCTAGCATGGCCGCCGGCCTGCACGCTGCGAATTCTTTGTAGGCGGTCAACGAGATAGACGAGGGGATCGCGGATGCTGGGTGTACTTTGGGAGTGGGCCGAGATGGCGCTGCGCTGGCTGCACGTCGTCGCCGGCATCGCCTGGATCGGCAGCTCCTTCTACTTCATCGCCCTGGACCTGAGCCTGAAGCAGCGCGCAGGCCTGCCCGAGGGCGCCGGCGGCGAGGCCTGGCAGGTGCACGGCGGCGGCTTCTACAACATGGTGAAGTACCTCGTCGCGCCGGCGCGTATGCCCGACGAGCTCACCTGGTTCAAGTGGGAGGCCTACACCACCTGGCTCTCGGGCATGGCGCTCCTGGCGCTGGTCTACTACCTGCAGGCCGAGCTGTTCATGATCGACGCTGCGGTGATGGCGCTGGCACCCTGGCTGGCGGTGGCCATCAGCCTCGCCGGCCTGGCGCTCGGCTGGATTGCCTACGACCTGCTCTGCCGCTCGCCGCTCGGCAGGGACGACACCCGCCTGGCACTGATCGGCTTCGTCTTCCTGGTGGCGCTCTCCTGGCTCTTCACGCTGGTGTTCAGCGGGCGCGGCATGGTCATGCAGATGGGCGCCCTCATCGGCACCATGATGGTCGCCAACGTCTTCCTCGTCATCATCCCCAACCAGCGCAAGGTGGTGGCCGACCTCATCGCCGGGCGACAGCCGGACCCCAAGCTGGGCAAGCAGGCCAAGCAGCGCTCGCTGCACAACAACTACCTGACCCTGCCGGTGATCTTCACGATGATCGCCAACCACTACCCGCTGGCCTTCGCCAGCCGCTGGAACTGGGTCATTCTCGCCATCGTGCTGGTGATCGGCGCCCTCATCCGCCACTTCTTCAATGTGAGGCACAGGGGCGGCCGGGCACCCTGGTGGACCTGGGCCGCCTCGGGCGCCGGCCTCGCCGCCATCGTCTGGCTGAGCGCGCAGCCGGTGACGCGCCTGGACGCAGCGGCGCTGCCGCCGGAGGTGGAGACGGCGATGCTCGGCCTCGAGGTGGAGAACGTGGTGCTCTCGCGCTGCTCGATGTGCCACGCCGCCGAGCCACTGTGGGAGGGCCTTGCCGTGCCGCCCAAGGGCGTCGTGCTGGAAACGCCCGGGCAGATACGCGCCCAGGCACGTGCCATCGAGATGCAGGCGGTGCGCAGCCACGCCATGCCGCCGGGCAACGTCACCTTCATCGAAGACTCCGAGCGCCGGATCCTCGCCGCCTGGCTCGCCGCCGGCGCCCCGGCTTGGTAGAGTCGGATGGAAGGAGACGCCATGCCGGCCAGAACATGCACAGCCCACGCCACCTCCCCAACTGTCATCCCCGTGCTTGACACGAGGATCCACGGGAGAGGCCGGGCGCCAGGCTGCGCCATGGAACCTCGGGTCAAGCCCGAGGGTGACAGGCGGCGTATGCGGCGTGCAGCAGTTAGCCAGGCCGTGCCGACGGACCCCTCCCAATGACCGCCCCCACACGCGCGCTGCGCGGCCGCCTGCTCAGCTTCACCGACGACCCGGCGACGGCCGGCGCGGGCGGCCATACCTACATCGAGGACGGCCTCGTCCTGCTGGGCGGCGATCGCATTCTCGAGGTCGGCGAGGCTTCGGCGCTGCTGGCGCGCGTCAGCGCGCAGGTGACGGTCGACCACTACCCCGACGCGCTCCTCCTGCCGGGCTTCATCGATGCCCACATCCACTTTCCGCAGACCCAGGTGATCGCCTCCTACGGCGCGCAGCTGATGGACTGGCTGGAACGCTATGCCTTCGCCGAGGAGCAGCGCTTCGCCGATCCCGATCATGCCGCCCATGTCGCCGCCTTCTTCCTCGACGAACTGGCGCGCAACGGCACCACCACGGCGGCCGTCTACGGCACGGTGCATCCGCAGGCGGCCGAGGCCTTCTTCGCGGAATCCCAACGCCGCAACACGCGGATGATCGCCGGCAAGGTGCTGATGGACCGCAACGCGCCGGCAGGACTGACCGACACCGCCGAGCGCGGCTACGCCGAGTCCAAGGCGCTCATCGAAGGCTGGCACGGCAAGGGCCGCCAGCTCTATGCGGTGACCCCGCGCTTCGCCATCACCTCGACCGAGGCGCAGCTCGAGGCCGCCGGCGCGCTGCTGAAGGAACATCCGGACTGCTACCTGCAGACCCACCTCAGCGAGAACCGCCGGGAGATCGAGACGGTGCGCAAGCTCTTCCCCTGGGCGCAGAGCTACACCGGCGTCTACGACCGCTTCGGGCTGCTCGGCTCGCGCTCGCTCTTCGGGCACTGCATCCACCTCGACGACGACGAGCGCAAGCTGCTCAGCGACAGCGGCTCGGTGGCGGTGTTCTGCCCGACCTCCAACCTTTTCATCGGCTCCGGCCTTTTCGACCGGGCCAAGGCCCGCGATGCGGCGCACCCTCTGCGCGTCGCGCTGGCCAGCGACGTCGGCGGCGGCACCAGCTACTCGATGCTCGCGACTCTCGGCGAGGCCTACAAGGTGCTGCAGCTGCAGGACCAGAACCTGCCGGCGCTGGAGGCATTCTACGCGATCACCCTGGGCAACGCCCGCGCGCTCGGCCTCGACGACCGCATCGGCGCGCTGGAAGTGGGGCGGGAGGCCGACATCGTCGTGCTCGACGCCCGCGCCACGCCCGCCATGGCCCACCGCGCCGAGCGCATCGCCACCCTGGAGGAGGAGCTTTTCCTGCTCATGACCCTCGGCGACGACCGCGCGGTGCGGGCAACCTATGTCGCGGGAGCGAAGGCTTACGAGTCGGCCAGGCGGTGACAGACCGCCTCGATGCGGTTGCCGTCGGGATCGCGCAGGAAGGCGGCGTAGTAGCCGGGGTGGTAGTCGGCGCGCAGGCCCGGCGGCCCGTCGCAGCGACCGCCCTGGGCAAGGCCCGCCGCGTGGAAGGCCTCGACCGCCTGGCGGCTCGGCGCACGAAAGCACCAGTGGCGGTTGTCCGCCACCAGGTCGGCGCCGCGGCTGCGGAACACCGAGAGGTAGCTGTAAGCGTCGTCGCCGGGCCGGTTGCGCGTGCCGTAGCCGAGCTGGTCGTCGCTGCGCGCGACGCAGGCGATGCCGAGCGCGGCCATCACCGCATCCCAGAACGGCGCGGCGCGGGCGATGTCGGCGACGGTGATGGAAACATGGTCGAGCATGAGCGGTCCCTGAAGAAGCTGGGAGGCGATGATAGCCGAAAAGCCGGTGCCGGGAACCGAAACGGCAGACCCTCGTTGCGGGCCGGCCACGCGGTGGTCGATCCGGGTTAGGCGGGGCCGTCCCGGTCGCCTGGCAGATCAACCTTGGATGTAAATCCAGCCTTCACCATATAGCTGTAGTGAGAAGGGCGACGGAGTTGCGGCCGCGAGGCCGGAATCCGCCGCTTGCCCAGCTTCGACCTTGACCGCCCGGAGGCCGCCATGACCCCCGACAAAGACCCCTGGAACCGCAAGCGCCGCGCCGCGGAGCAGGACGGCGGGCGCCACGGCCTCTGGCGCTGGGTGATCCTGGTGGCGGGCGTCGGCGGGCTCGTCTGGCTGCTGGTCTCGGCCTTTCCGCAGCGCCAGCTGGACCAGACGGACTGGGCACAGCTGGTGAAACTCGCCGCGATCCTGGTGGTCTGCTCCAGCGGCATCGTGTTCCTGCGCCGTGCCCGCATCGGCGAAACCCTGCGCAACCTGGCGATCTGGGCCGGCATCGGGGGCGTCGTGCTGCTCGGCTACACCTTTCGCCACGACTTCGCGAGCCTCGGCAACCGGCTGACAGGGGAGCTGATGCCTTCCCAGGCCATCGAGGTGGGCGAGGGTGTTGTGGAGATCCGTGTCGGGGCCAGTGGCCACTTCAGCGTGACCGCCACCGTGAACGGCCGGCCGGTCGATTTCCTCATCGACACCGGGGCCAGCGACATCGTGCTGAGCCCGGCAGATGCCCGGCGCATCGGCTACGACCCGGCCCGCCTCAGCTTCACCCGTCAGTACCAGACGGCCAACGGGACAGGCCGCGGGGCGCCGGTGCGGCTCGACAGCTTTGCCGTCGGTCCCATCGCCTACGAGGGGCTGGCGGCCTCCGTGAACGAGGCGCCGATGTCGGAATCCCTGCTCGGCATGACCTTCCTGCGCCGCCTGGACTCCTACGAAGTCCGCCGCGACGTCATGATCCTGCGCCGCTGAGCGGCTGCGGCGCCGTCGCAGCGTCGCAGCGTCGCAGTCCCGAGTTGTGGTGCCTTCGCTGCAATTGGCGGCATGATGAAACTTTGCTATTCCATGCGAGGGACGGCCCTCCGGGCTGCCTCGCGCGGGAAGACAGCTGAACATGCCGATTGCCGAGATCGTTCTGACCACCGCGGTGCTGCTGATGGTCGTTGCCAGCGTGCAGCCCTTGGCGCGCCGCACGGGGCTGCCTTTTACGGTCGTGCTGGCGGTGGTCGGCCTCCTCATCGGCCTGGCGGCGCTCTGGTTGCTGCGTACCACGCTGACCGACGAGTTCAACGAGGTGGCGGAGCTGGTGATCGACATCCCGGTCTCCTCCGCCACCTTTCTGACCATCCTGCTGCCCATGTTGCTGTTCCAGGGCGCCATCACCATCGACGTGCGGCGCCTCGCCCAGGACATGGTGGCGGTCGCCCTCTTGGCGGTGCTGGCCGTGGTCGTCGCCCTGGTGGTGATCGGCGGCGCGGTCTATCTGGTGGCGCCGATGCCGCTGGCGGTCTGCCTGCTGTTCGGCGCCATCGTCGCCACCACCGATCCCAGCGCGGTGATCGCCATGTTCCGCGATCTCGGCGCTCCGGCCAGGCTCACCCGCCTGGTCGAGGGTGAAAGCCTGCTGAACGACGCCACCGCCATCGCCGCCTTCAGCGCCTTCCTGATGGTCATCACCACCGGGCGGGAGCTGGATTTCTGGCTGGTTTCCGAAGATCTCGGCTGGCGCCTGCTGGGGGGCATCCTGGTCGGGCTGGCGGCAGGCCGGGCGGTTGCCGGACTGCTGTCCTTCCTGCTAGCTTACCGCGGCGCCCAGATCACCATCACGGTGGCGCTGCCCTACGTAGTCTACGTGCTTTGCAACAATTACCTGGGGGTCTCCGGCGTGGTGGCCGTGGTGGCCGCCGGGCTGGTGCTGAGCGCCGTCGGCCGCTCGCGCTTCCACCCGGAAACCTTCCGCTTCTGCCTCGACACCCTGGAGCAACTCGCCTACTGGGCGACCAGCCTGGTCTTCGTGCTGGCGGCCATCCTCGTGCCGCGCCTGCTGGAAGACTTCACGCTGACCGACGCGCTCTACATGCTGGTCGCCGTCGCGGCGGCGCTGCTTGCCCGCGCGCTGATCCTCTTCGGCGTCTTCCCGCTGCTTTCGGCGATGCGCGTCGTGCAGAAGGTCTCGACGCCGATGAAGACGGTCATCATCTGGGGCGGGCTGCGCGGCTCGGTCACCCTGGCACTGGCCCTCGCGGTGACCGAGAATGCCTTCGTCGAACCGGAGGTGAAGCGCTTCATCGCCATCCAGGCCACCGGCTTCGCGCTCTTCACCCTGCTGGTGCAGGGCACCACCCTGAGCCATCTGATGCGCTGGCTCGGGCTCGATCAGCTCTCGCCCGTCGACCGTGCCTTCCGCAGCCAGGTGCTGGCCCAGGCTCTGTCCAGCGTGCGCTCCAACCTGCGCTCCTTCGCCGGGCGTTACGAGCTCGACGACGAGCTGGTCGACCAGGCGGTGCGCCCCTACAGCGATCGGCTGACCCGGGTCGCCGAAGACAATTCCTTCACCGAGGCGCTGAGCGACCGCGAGCGGGTGACCGTCGGCCTCATCGCCCTGGCCAACCAGGAGAAGGCCTTGCTGATGGAGCAGCATTGGAGCGGCGGCCTGCCGAGCCAGCTGATCGACCGCTACCTGCTGACCGTCGAGGCCATGATCGACGGCGCGCGCGAGGAAGGCCGCCTCGGCTACCTGCGCGCCGCGCGGCGTCCACACCGTCAGACCTGGTGGTTTCGGTCGATCGGCGTGCTGCACTCCCGCCTCAGGCTCAGCCGGCCGCTGGCCAGTTATCTGGCCCGGCGATTCCAGACGCTGCTGGTCAACCGCATCATCCTGCTGGAGCTCACCGTGTTCCTGGAATTCCGGCTGGCCGGCCTGTTCGGCGACCGCCTCACCCAGGTGCTCGGCGAGATCGTCAAGCAGCGCCTGACCGAGGTCGAGCGCCACCTCGATGCCCTGCGACTGCAGTATCCCAAGTTCGCCCGCGATCTCGACCACGCGGTGCTGGAGCGCTATGCCTATCGCGAGGAGGTCGAGCAGGTTCAGCAGATGCGCCAAGCCGGCATCATCGGCGAGGATCTCGCCCGCCACCTGCGTGCCGAGGCCGAGATCGTGCATGCCGGCCGGCCGCCCATGGCCGCGGTCGACCTGCGTGCCGCCACGCCGGAGCTGCTGCGGGGTTTTCCGGTGTTCAGCAATCTTGCCGAAGAAGACCTTGCGCAGGTGGCCAGGCGCCTGCAGGAGCGGGTCTTTGCGGCCGATGCCTTCGTGTGCCGACGCGGCGATCGGGCCGACGGCATGTACTTCATCGCCAGCGGCGCAGTGGAGATTGCCGTCGGCGAGCAGCACCACCGCCTTGGCCGTGGCGATTTCTTCGGCGAGATGGCGCTGCTCGACCAGACCCGGCGCAGCGCCGCGGTGCGCTCGATCAGCTATTCGCACCTGCTGTTCCTGCCGCGCGCCGCCTTCGAGGACATGAGCAGCAAGCTGCCGCAGTGGCGCTCCAAGCTGGCCGAGGTGGCCAGCACCCGCCGAGAGATGAACACCCGCGTGGCGGAAGGCGGCAGCGAGCCGGTCTCCTAGATCTGCGTGTTCACAGTCGGCGGTACCGGGAAACGTTTTGCGTGCAATCCGGCCTCGCCCTGCAAGCGGCTAGGCAAAATGATTAGTCTTAGTCGTTCGTTAAGCCCCCTGGGTTCATAAGCTCAGTAACAACTATCCAATCTTCGGATGAAGGACTCCCTCTATGCCCTTGCTTCGTGGGATCGCCAAGATGGCGATCGTCTGCACTGTGCTGCTCTCACCCGTCCCGGCTGCGGCCGACGAGGGGCTGATCCGCGACCACCTGATCGAGAAAGTGCGCCAGTGGTCCAGCTCCCCGGTCGTCCTGATGACGCTGGAAGCGAGCAACGAGCGCTACGCCACCCTGGATCAGGCGGGCATCGACGCGCTGGACCAGCAGTGGATTGCGGAGCGCGAGGTTCAGGATCAACCGCTGATCACCGCGGTGCTGTCCAGCCCGCTGTCCAACTACCTGACGCGGATCCAGTCGGATTCTCAGGGCCTTTTCAGCGCGATATTCGTGATGGACTCGACCGGGCTGAATGCCGGCCAGAGCGCCATCACCTCGGACTTCTGGCAGGGCGACGAGGGCAAGTGGCAGAAGACCTTCAAAGTCGGCCCCGATGCCGTCTTCATCGACGAAATCGAGATCAACGAGGAGACGGGCACCGAGATTGCCCAGTTGAATCTGTCCATTTCCCAGGATGGCAAGGTGGTCGGTGCGATCACCGTCGACGTCAATCTGACGGAACTGCGCCGCCGCTATGCGGCCGGCAAGGTCTGAGGGTCCGGAGCTCAAGATGAACATCGTCAACAATACCCGTATTTCGATCAAGCTTGTCGCGGCCTTCGCGACGCTGGTCCTCATCATCGCCTGCCTGTCCGGCGTGACCTTCTATGAGCTCGGGCAGTCGCGCGACCGCGTTGCCGACACCGCGCGCATCAGCCAGATCACCGACGACATGGAGGCCCTGCGCCAGGAGATCGCCCGGCAGCAGGCGGCGGTCCGCGGTCTGCTGCTCAGCGGCAACCGCGACTACATCGGCAAGTACGAGGCGGCCAAGGCCGAATACGCCGACCTCCTCGAATCGCTGCAGTCGCGGCTGACCGTAGACGAGGCCAGGCGGCTGCTGGATGCGGCGAGCGGTCTGATCGCGGGCTGGCAGGGCGACATCGTCGCTCGGCAGATCAGCCTGATGCGCAACCCCCTGACCGTCGACGAGGCGCGCGTTCTCGAGGCCAATGGCTACGGCGAGCGCATGCTTGACGCAGCCAACGCGGAGCTGACGGCGCTCGCCGGTCTGGCGGGCGAGCTGACCGCCCGCAACGAGCAGGCTGTGAAACGCGCCTTCGATATCACCCTGATCGTCCTGCTGAGCGGCACCGCCGTGGCACTGCTCTTCGCCGGCGCAGCCTGGTTCGTGCTGTCGCAGGCGATCGCCTCACCGATCAACGGCATGTCGGCCTTCATGGGCCGCCTCGCCGAGGGCCACTACGACGAGGTCACGGCCAGCCAGGAGCGCGGTGACGAGATCGGCATGATGGCCAAATCGGTGGAATTCTTCCGCCAGCGCCTGATCGAGAACCGCGCGTTGGAAGCCCGGGCGGCCAAGGAGAACGAAGAGAAGGCAAAGCGCGCCAAGCGCATCGAAGAGATGACCTCCGAGTTCGACGTGGCATCCTCGCAGTTGGTGTCCAGCGTCGCCGAAGGTGCCACGGAGCTGAAGAGCGTCGCCACCTCGATGTCGCAGATCGCAGAGCGCACCGAGGCGATGAGCGCCACCGTCGCCGCCGCGGCTGAAGAGGCTTCTTCCAACGTGGAGACGGTGGCTTCGGCGACGGAGGAGATCAACGCCTCTCTCGGCGAGATCGCCTCGCAGGTCTCCCGCGCCACCGACGTCGCGCAGTCCGCGGTCGCCGCTGCCAGCCAGACTTCCGCGGTCATCAACGGCCTGCGCGCGCAGTCGGACTCGATCGGCGACGTGGTGAAGCTGATCAACGACATCGCCGAGCAGACCAATCTCCTGGCGCTCAACGCCACCATCGAGGCGGCGCGCGCCGGCGAGGCCGGCAAGGGCTTTGCCGTGGTCGCCAGCGAGGTCAAGAACCTGGCGACCCAGACGGCCAAGGCGACGGAGGACATTTCCGCCCAGATCTCCAGCGTGCGCGGCGAATCGGAAAACGCCGTCAACGCCATCGGCCAGATCTCCGCGGTGATCCAGCAGATCGACGAGATCACCACGGCCATCGCCGCGGCGGTGGAGGAGCAGTCCGCGGCGACCCGCGAGATCTCCCGCAACGTTCAGCAGGCTTCGGTCGGCACCAGCGACGTCACCAGCAACATCGTTCAGGTGAAGGACGGCGCCAACGAAACCGGTAGCGCTTCGCGCGACGTGCTGACCGCCTCGGAGGAGCTCTCCAAGCACGCCGAGCGCATGCGCGAAGTGGTGCAGGCCTTCATCACCGGCATCAAGGCGGCGTAGCCTTTCGCGAGTATCCGGCCTGGCCGGAGCAGAAGAAGCCCCGGGGCGATGTCCCGGGGCTTTTCTTTTTCGAGGCAGGAGGGCACTTTCCTGAGACCTCCGAGGCCGATACCCGCCTAGTTGTCTGGGAACGCGCCGCCGCCCGTGCGGCAGCGACATCGGCGCAGCAGGTTCGGAGGAAGGAATGTATCCGATGGCTGTCTCACTACCGCTCTACCGCGATGCGCGCAAAGCCGACGCCCGGGCGCTGGCCCAGCTTATCGAGATCGCCGGCGAGGGCATTCCCACCTATCTCTGGGCACAGCGGGCCGGCGAGGGCCGCACGGCGCTGGACGTCGGCACCGAGCGCGCGGCGCGTGAGGACGCCAACTTCTCCTACCGCAATGCCGTGGTGGCCCGCGTCGAGGGCAAGATCGCCGGGATGCTCCTGGCCTATCCCCTGCCGGCGCCGAGCGCGCAGGAACTGGCCGACCTGCCCGGCCTTCCTCCGCTGCTGCGCCCCCTGGTCGAGCTCGAGCACTGCGTGCCGGGCAGCTTCTACGTGAACGCCCTGGCGGTCTTTCCGCCCTACCGCGGACACGGCATCGGCGGCGCCCTGCTGGACATCGCGCTCGAGCGCGCCCGGCAGGCCCGTTGCCAGCGCCTCAGCGTCCAGGTCTTCGCCGAGAACGAGGGGGCTCTCCGCCTCTATCTGCGCAGCGGTTACCGCGTCATCGATCGGCGGCCCATCGTTGCGCACCACTGCTACCCCTACAGCACGGAAGTTCTGCTGATGACCAAATCCGCCGCAGATTGACGGCTTGGACCAAGCTGCCGGCGTGTCTAGACTACCCGCCACGTCAACAAGACCAAGAAACTTAGGTGGGAACGGAAATGCGTTTGGTGCAGTTTTTCAACCGACAGGCCACCCGTGCCGTCGGCACGCCTGACGAATCGGGCCGGCAGTTGCGTTTGCTGGACGGGGTCGAGCGGGTCTACGACTTGGCGCAGCTCGCCCTTGATGAGGGCCGCAGCCTAGCGCTGGCGGCCGAGGAGCGGGTCGGCACGGAGACCGACGATTACGATGCCGTGGTGGCGGAGCGCCGCCTGCTGCCGCCGCTCGATCATCCCGACCCGGCGCACTGCCTGGTCAGCGGCACCGGCCTCACCCACCTCGGCAGCGCCGACGCCCGCGACTCCATGCACCGCAAGGTGGCGGAGGAGGGCGAGGAGGCGCTGTCCGACTCCATGAAGATGTTCAAGTGGGGCATCGAGGGCGGCAAGCCGGCCGAGGGTGCGGTCGGCGTGGCGCCGGAGTGGTTCTACAAGGGCGACGGCGGCATCGTGACGCCGCCCGAGCAGGCCTTCGACATGGTCGACTTCGCCGAGGACGGCGGCGACGAAGTGGAACTGGTCGGCCTCTACCTCATCGATCCCAAGGGACGGCCGCGGTGCCTCGGCTTCGCGCTGGGCAACGAGTTCTCCGACCACGTGCTGGAGCAGCGCAACTACCTCTACCTGGCGCACTCCAAGCTCAGGCCCTGCTCCTTCGGGCCGGAGCTGCGGCTCGGCGCGGCGCCCCAGGATATCCGCGGCCAGGCTCGCATCCGGCGCGGCAACGAAGTGATCTGGGAGAAGCCCTTCGCGACCGGGGAGGCCAACATGAGCCACACCATCGCCAACCTGGAGCACCATCACTTCAAGTACCCGCAGCACCGCCGGCCGGGAGACGTCCACGTCCATTACTTCGGCGCCGCGACCCTCAGCTTCACCGACGGCATCCGCACCCAGGAGAACGACGTCTTCGAGATCGAGTCGGACATCTTCGGCCGCCCCCTGCGCAACCCCCTCATCGTCCGCCCCGGCGGCAGCGCCGAGGTGACGGAGCTTTAGGAGTTTCCCCACTTGTCACCCTCGGCCCCCGAGCCGAGGGTCCAGGGCAAGCGACGGAGCGATAGCCCTGGATGCTCGGGTCGTTGCCCGAGCATGACGATCGGGAAGGATGGCAACGCCGTTGCATCCCTCATCTGTCACCCTCGGGCTTGACCCGAGGGTCCATGGTGCCGTGCGCACGGGCCTCTGCAGGCTGCGAAGTGGATTGCCGGGTCAAGCCCGGCAATGACAGTTGTGGTGTTGCCGGGAAGTTGGCGTTGAGCCGACCACCTCAGCCGCTACTGGAACGCCGTCTCCGAGAAGCTGCGCAGCTTGCGCGAGTGCAGGCGCTCCGGCGCCATGTCGCGCAGCTTTTCCATGGCGCGCAGGCCGATCTGCAGGTGCTGGTCGATCTGGCGCTTGTAGAAGGCCGTCGCCATGCCGGGCAGCTTCAGCTCGCCGTGCAGCGGTTTGTCGGAGACGCAGAGCAGGGTGCCGTAGGGCACCCGGAAGCGGAATCCGTTGGCGGCGATGGTGGCGCTTTCCATGTCGAGGGCGATGGCGCGCGACTGGGAGAAGCGCTGCACCGGCTCGCGGTGGTCGCGCAGCTCCCAGTTCCGGTTGTCGATGGTGGCGACCGTGCCGGTGCGCATGATCGACTTCAGCTCGTAGCCCTCCAGGCCGGTCACTTCCTCGACGGCCTCCTCCAGGGCCACCTGCACCTCGGCCAGCGGCGGGATCGGCACCCAGGTCGGCAGGTCGGCGTCCAGCACGTGGTCCTCGCGCACGTAGCCATGCGCCAGCACGTAGTCGCCCAGCGCCTGGGAGTTGCGCAGGCCGGCGCAGTGGCCGAGCATCAGCCAGGCGTGCGGACGCAGCACGGCGATATGGTCGGTGATGGTCTTGGCGTTGGAGGGGCCGACGCCGATGTTCACCATGGTGATGCCGCTGTGGTCCGGCCGCTTCAGGTGGTAGGCCGGCATCTGCGGCAGGCGTTCGTCCCGGGTGCTGCCCGGCCCGAGGGCGCCGCGCGGCGTTACCAGGTTGCCCGGCTCGCAGAAGGACTCGTAGTCATTGTCGTCGCGCTCCAGGGCCTCGCGCGCCAGGGCGCAGAAGGCGTCGATGTAGAACTGGTAATTGGTGAAGATGACGAAGTTCTGGAAGTGCTCCGGCGCGGTCGCGGTGTAGTGCGCGAGGCGGTGCAGCGAGTAGTCGACCCGGGGCGCGGTGAAGGGGGCCAGCGGCAGCGGCTGGCCGGGCCGCGCCTCGAAGGTGCCGTTCACGATGGCGTCGTCGGTGATCGCCAGGTCGGGCACGTCGAAGAGGTCGCGGAACGGCCGGTCGATCTGCGCGACCAGGGCGCCCTCCACGTGCATGCCGTCGGGAAAGGCGAAGTGCAGCGGAATCGGCGTCTGCGAGGGGCCGACGATCAGCGGCACGTTGTGGTTCTTCGTCAGCAGGCCGAGCTGCTGGGTCAGGTAGTCGCGGAAGAGGTCCGGGCGGGTGACCGTGGCGGCATAGTGCCCCGGCGTCGGTACATGGCCGAAGGACAGCCGCGAATCGATGTGAGCGAAAGAGGTGGTGGTGATCGACACCTGCGGATAGTAGGCGCGCAGCCGGCGGGTCCCGGTCCGGCCCGCGATCAGCGACTGGAAGCCCTCGCAGAGAAAGCCGGTGGCCTGGGTGTAGAGCGCCTCCAGCCGGTCGAGGGCGGCCTTGGGGTCGGTGAAGGCCTCCGGCGCGGCGGTCTCGGGAGATTCGGTCTGCGGCAATTCGGTCATGCTGCGCCAGAGCCTAGAACATTTGCCCAGCCGTTGCCATGGACCTTCGCCGCGATCTGCGGCAGGCTTGGCCCATGAATGCCGAAGCCTTCTCCGGGGCGAAAATCGCCCTGATCTGCCAACAGCAGCTGGTGACCTACCGGCGCGACCTGAAGCCCTCGATTCCCTTTCCGGGATGTTGGGACCTGCCGGGCGGCGGTCGCGAGGGCAGCGAGACGCCGGCGCAATGCGCGTTGCGGGAAGCGCAGGAGGAGTTCGGCATCGCCGTGGCGGCGGAGCGGATCCACTGGTGCCGCGGCTATCCCGGCGTCCTGACGGCGCAGAGCACCTCCTACTTCCTGGTGGCCGAGATCACCGACACGGAGGTCGCCGCGATCCGCTTCGGCGACGAAGGGCAGTACTGGAAGATGATGTCCTTCGCCGCGTTCCTCGCCCACCCCGAGGCGACGCCGCACCTGCAGGCGCGCTTCGCCGACTACCTGGCGGGCCACCCGCCGCGCTAGGCTGGCCTCGACGAGCCTCATTCTTGCCACTCCAAGGCTGTCGTCCCGGCACTTGATGCCGGGACCCAATGCCCTAGCCGTTGTATCGGCCGCAGTAGCGATCCTCCCCATATCGTGCCAAGCTTTCGGCCATGCCGGAGCTGCCCGACATCACCGTCTACATTGAGGCGCTGGAGGCGCGCATTCTCGGCCACAGGCTGGAGAAGATCCGTCTGGCCAGCCCTTTCCTCCTGCGCACGGCGGTGCCGCCGATCGGGGCGGCCGAGGGGCGCAAGGTGGTCTGCCTGCGGCGCCTCGGCAAGCGCATCGCCTTCGGGCTGGAGGGCGAGCTCTGGCTGGTGCTGCACCTGATGATCGCCGGGCGTCTGCATTGGCAGCCGCCGGGCACGCTGCTGAAAGGCAAGTTCACCCTCGCTGCCTTCGATTTCGCCGACGGCAGCCTGACCCTGACCGAGGCCGGCACCAAGAAGCGCGCCGCGCTGCATCTGCTGGAAGGGCCGGCGGCCCTGGCCGCGCAGGACCCCGGGGGCCTGGAGGTGCTGACGGCCGACCTGCCGGCCTTCGCCGCGAGGCTGACCGCGCGCAGCCACACGCTCAAGCGCGCGCTCACCGATCCGCGGATCTTCAGCGGCATCGGCAACGCCTATTCCGACGAGATCCTGCACCGCGCGCAGCTCTCGCCGCTGGCCCTGACCGGCAGGCTCACCGCGCAGGAGGTGGAGCGGCTCTACGCGGCGGCCCTTGCGACGCTGGAGGATTGGGTGGCGCGCCTGCGCAACGAGGCCAAGGGCGGCTTCCCAGAGAAGGTCACCGCCTTCCGCAAGGACATGGCCGTGCACGGCCGCTACGGCAAGCCTTGCCCCGTCTGCGGCACCACGGTGCAGCGCATCCGCCACGCCGACAACGAAACCAACTACTGTCCGCGCTGCCAGACCGGCGGCAAGCTGCTGGCCGACCGCTCGCTCTCGGTCCTCCTGAAGAAGGACTGGCCGAAGTCCATCGAGGAGCTGGAGCAGCTGCGCGGCAAGGGGTGAGGTGCCAGCCCGCCTGTCGGATCAGTTCTCGCCCTGCGCGGCGATCTCGTCCACCAACTGGCGGATCTGCGCCGGCATGAACGGCTTTTCGATGCAGGGCCGTCCGCTGGCCTCGAGAAAGCGCGCGGTCTCGGCGTTCAGCAGATCCCCGGTTGCGAAGATCATGCGCTCCAGCAGCTGCGGCTTCAGCGTCTTGAGGGTCGCGTAGAGGCCGGGGCCGTCGAGATGGGGCATGCGCAGGTCGCAGATGATCGCCGTGTAGTCGCGTGCCTTCAGCAGGTCCAGCGCCTCCTGGCCGCTGGCGGCGACGTCGACGCTGTGGCCGGCCAACTCCAGCACCTCGACCAGGAACCCGGTGATGTCCGGCTCGTCGTCGATCACCAGGACCTCGCCGCGGGAGGCGGCGCGCGGCGGCGGTGCCGCCTCCGGCTCCGCTGCGGCCTCGGGCGTTCCGGCGGGCAGCAGAACGCTGAACACGGCCCCGCCGCCGGCCGCATCGCCGACGCTGATGCTGCCGCCGTGGGCGCTCACCATGCCGTGGCAGACGGAAAGGCCGACGCCGGTGCCCTGGCCGACCGCCTTGGTGGTGAAGAAGGGATCGAAGATGCGCGAGCGGATCTCGGCGGGCACGCCCGGGCCGTTGTCGCGCACGGTGATGCGGACCTGCCGGCTGGTCGCGAGATACGAGGTGGCGATCACCAGGTGCCGCGGCGCCGGCGAGTCGAGCATCGCCTGCTGGGCATTGATGAAGAGGTTGAGCAGCACGTGGCTGAGCTGGTCGGAATCGCCGGCCACCGGGGGCAGGTCGGAGGCCAGGTCACGGGTCACCGTAACATCGGCGGCACTCAGCTGGTGCGTCACCAGGTCGAGCACGTCGTCGACCAGGCGATTGATCTGGATCGGCCGGCGGTCGGCGGGCCGCTGGCGTGCCATGGACAGGAAGGTCTTCACGATCTTGGCGCAGCGGTCGGCGGCGATGCGCACCTTGACGGCGCGCTCGGCGATCTCGCCGTCGCCGGCCATGCTTTCGAGCAGCGCGGCCTGGCCGATCACCACCGAGAGCGGATTGTTCAGCTCGTGCGACACGCCGGCGAGCAGCGACCCGAGCGCGCTCAGTTTTTCGTTCTGGTAGCTCTTCTCGCGCTGGCGCTGGAGTTCACGCTCGGTGCGCACCCGGTCGGTAATGTTGTTGTAGGTCGAGACGATGCAGCCGTCGGGCAGGCGCTGCTGGCGGATCTCGAAGACCCTGCCGTCGGCCATGTGGCGCTGGGCGACGCCGCGTTGGGGATTGGACAAGACGGCGAGGCGGTGCCTGATGAAGGCCTCCTCGCCGCCGGCGGCCTCGATTTCGGCGGCCGCGTATTCGCCGTTCGCCAGGCCCTGGCGGATGTACTCCGAGAGATGAATGCCCGGCCGGCCGAGCTCTTCAGGCAAATCGAAGATGTCGAGATAGCCCTGGTTGACCAGCAGCACCGTCATGTCCGGTGCGGTGACGGTGACGCCCTGGGCGATGTTGGCGAGGATGCCCTTGAGCTGCGCGGTGCGTTCGGCGAGGGCCTGTTCCAGGCGGCTCTCCTGGTCGCGCAGGGCGATCTCCGCCTTCTTGCGCTCTGTGATGTCGGTGCGCACGCTGACGAAGCCGCCGGAGCGGGTGTGCTGCTCCTTGACCAGGTCCCAGCGCCCGTCGGGCCAGGTATCTTCACGGGTGATCGAGCGTTGGCTCATGCGCTCGGCGATGAAGTCGTCGACGAAGCGGGCGGGGTCTTGCCACACGCGCGGGTCGGTCACCGCGTTGTTGGCGACGCTGGCCTCGATCAGTTCGCGCATCGGCTTGCCGACGATCTCCTCCTGCCCGGGATGGAAGGGCAGGCATTCGTGGAAGCGGCGGTTGGTCAGCAGCACCCGCTGGTCGGCATCGTAGAGGATGAAGCTGTCTGAAAGGTTGTCCACGGCCTCGCGCAGCATCAGCTCGGTGCGCCGCATCTGCACCTGGTCGGTAACGTCGTTGAGCGACGCCAGGACGGCGGGCTTGCCCTCCCAAAGAATGCGCTTTTCCGACGCTTCGACCCAGAAGGGCTCGCCCCTGCGGGTCAGGCAGCGCAGCACTTGCGAGGGCCCCGGCGTCTCGCCGGCCAGCAGGCGGGCGTGACGGCGCAGGGCGCGGTTGTGGATCTCGACCGGCAGGAAGGGCAGCAGCGTCGGCTCGCGCATCAGGGTTTCACCGCTCTCGAAGCCGAGGCGCCGGGCGCAGGCGGCATTGGCGTAGAGCGGCTTGAAGTCGCGATGCACCAGCACGCCGTTGCTGATGTTCTCCACCAGCTCGCGGAAATCGGCCGCTGTGGTGTCGGCCGCGGCCTTGCCCGCCGCCGGCGCGACCGGGTGGCGCCCTGGGGACTCGCGCTGCAGCACCAGCCAGTGGCATCGGCGGCCGTTGCGGTCGAACAGGGGCCTTACCTCGATGGCTTGGCCGTCTCCGGGCAGGCTGTGCAGCTCGGCGAGGGTGCGCCCAGGTATGGCCGCGGCGTCCCAGCCGGTGGCCTTGGCGAAAGCCCGATTGGCGCTGACCAGCTGCAGCTGCTTGGGCCCGGACTCGCCGGTGGCGACCGCCATGGGGCCGTCGAGGCGCTGCAGCGCCGCGGCGAACTGGCGGAGGCTCTCGGCGGCGGTGCCTCTGGGTTTGGACATGGCGGCGACCTGAGTTGACCAGGACGGAGAATAGGGGGCCCGCCGGGCGCGAGTCGAGCCCGGTGGACGGGCCGCCTCGATGCCGGCGGCGGCCGGGCGGATCTTGCAGCGGGAAAGTTTCAGTCGCATGTGCCGACGATGCCAAAAAGGTTCCGATTGTTCTTGCCTGCGATCTACGGGGAAAATCGTCGGCGGGTTGCAGCTCGGCGGCCACGCTTTGGAGGCATTCCTCCAAGCCTATGATATCGAAAGATAAAATACCGAGATCCCCGGATCAGGCGCGGACCCCGGTTTCTGTCCGATCCGACATGGATTTGTAACTATCATGTCATGGGTGCAGCATGAAGCTGCTCTAGGGTTCCTTTTTTCTGCAACCAAGAACGGGGCCGCGCCAGTGGCCCAGCCGCATGAGGAGAGGTCGCAAGCCATGACCATCAGAGATGAATTCAGCTCGAAAGCAGCCTTGAAGAAGGCCTTCGCCACGCAAGGCGCCTTCGGCTCGAAGGGCGCCGCCTACGAGGCTTCGGAGGACATTCCCTCCAACCCCAACCTGTCGACCACCTTCGCCAGTGTCGCCGCCCGGCGCTACGGCCGGCGCGAGGTAATGAAGGGCGCTCTCTCCGTGGCCGCCCTGACGGCGGCCGGCGGTGCGCTGGGGGCCTTGGGCGCGGCCAAGACGGCAGCGGCGGCCGGCGATGCGGCCGCCAGCCGCTACGTCTGGGACGAGATCGCCCACGGCGCCGACGAGACGCACCATGTGGCGGCGGGGCACAGCGCCGAAGTGCTGCTGCGCTGGGGCGATCCGCTGTTCCCGGATTCGCCCGAGTTCGATCCGCAGAACCAGAGCGCCGCCGCCCAGGCCAGGCAGTTCGGCTACAACAACGACTTCATCGGCTACGTCGGCCTGCCCTTCGGCTCGGACAATCCCGACCACGGCCTGCTCTGTGTGAACCATGAGTACACCAGCGAGGAGGTCATGTTCCCCGACAACGGGGCCGGCCAGAGCGAGGAGCAGATCAACATCGAGCTGGCGGCCCACGGCGGCTCCATCGTCGAGGTGAGGCGAGAGAACGGCCGCTGGTCCGTAGTGCGCGACAGCCAGTACAACCGCCGCATCACCGCTGGCGGCACCTACATGGATCTGACCGGCCCGGCCGCCGGCCACGACCGCCTGAAGACCTCGGTCGACCAAAGCGGCCGTAAGTGCATCGGCACCTTCAACAACTGCGCCGGCGGCATCACGCCCTGGGGCACCTACCTGATGGCCGAGGAGAACTTCCACGGCTACTTCTCCGGCGTCGTCGAGGGCCACCCGGAGGAGCGCAACCACAAGCGCTACGGCGTGCCCGGCGGCTGGTACGCCTGGGCCCGGCATCACAAGCGCTTCGACGTGAACGCCGAGCCGAACGAGGCCAACCGCTTCGGCTGGGTCGTCGAGGTGGACGTGCTCGACCCGACCTCGACGCCCAAGAAGCGCACCGCCATGGGCCGCTTCAAGCATGAGGGCGCCGAGCCCATCGTGAACGGCGACGGCCGCGTGGTCGTCTATATGGGCGACGACGAGCGCTTCGACTATCTCTACAAGTTCGTCTCCGAGCGCCGCTACGATCCCGACGACCGCGCCGCCAACCTCGGCATCCTGGAGGACGGCACCCTCTTCGTCGCGCGCTTCAACGAGGGCGGCAGCGTCGACTGGCTGCCGCTGATTCATGGTTATGGTCCGCTGACCGCGGCCAACGGCTTCGACAGCCAGGCCGATGTGCTGATCGAGGCGCGGCTGGCCGCCGACCTGCTGGGCGCCACGCCCATGGACCGGCCGGAGGATGTCGATCCCCACCCGCAGAGCGGCAAGGTCTACGTCATGCTGACCAACAACTCGAAGCGCAAGGCCGACGCCGTCGACGCGGCCAATCCGCGCGCCGAAAATGCCTTCGGCCACATCGTCGAGATGACGCCGCCGAACGGTGATCATGACGCGCTGACCTACAGCTGGGACCTGCTGGTGGTGGCCGGCGATCCCGCCAAGCCGGAGGTCGGTGCCAAGTACCATGCGGCGACCTCGGCCAACGGCTGGTTCGGCTCGCCGGACAACTGCACCGTGGACGCCGGCGGGCGCCTCTGGGTGTCCACCGACCAGGGCTCGAGCTGGAGCAAGTCGGGCACCGCCGACGGCCTCTGGGGCGTGGAGACCGATGGCGATCTGCGCGGCTACAGCAAGATGTTCTTCCGCGCGCCCGTCGGGGCCGAGGTCTGCGGCCCGCGCTTCACGCCGGACGTTCAGTCGCTCTTTGTGGCCGTGCAGCACCCGGCCACCGACGGCACCAAGAATTTTCCGGGCTTCGAGCGGGCCTCGACCTACGCGGACCCGGCGACCCGCTGGCCGGATTTCACCGACGGCATGCCGCCGCGGCCCTCCGTCCTGGTGATCCAGAAGGACGGCGGCGGCATCATCGGCAGCTGAGTCTGCGCCGCCCGCAAGGATAAGGGGCCGCGGTCCTTGACCGCGGCCCTCAATTCTGGGGAAGAGGTCTTCTTCAGATGACAAGGCGGTTGGTCCGCTTTGGAACTTACTCCGGACGAAAGGCCAGGATGTCTTTCGTCCTCGATCTTGCCAGGTTCCGGACATTCGCGACCGCTCTTCATAGCGGACCTTCGCGCGACGGCCGCGGATCCCTCAGACCGACCGGCGAATTCCCGCGCCTCGAGGCTGAAGCGCGATTCCATTCGCTGCTCATCGCTCGTTTGTTGGTCGTGAGATAGTTTTGGCACCGGAAATCGAACGGTGGGAGTAACAAGTGTGGCGGTATTCCGATGGAGATTGCAGCCGCGGCGCGTGCACGCGGTTGGGGGGCGAGTGGAGCGCCCAGTCGTCGCGCTCTGATCTCCAAATTGCCGACGAGCGCACAAGACGCTACTCTCACGCCAAGAACTGGCGGCTAGATGGGGAATGTCGGATAATCTGACCGACAGATGTTGGGAACTTCTAGGGTTCTCAGCCACCGGTGTCGCCAAACAGGCATCGGCGGAGTGGAAATAGCATCGCCCAATGTGGGCCAGAACATGATCGGGGGATGCCATGGCGAACGTAGACCTCGAAATCCAGCAGATCGACCCGACCCTCTACAACCACGATCTCGCACCAGTGAAGCATGAGGACCGCCGATGGGGCTGGTTCGAAATCTTCAACGTCTGGTCGAACGACATCCAGAGTCTGTTCGGCTACACCCTGGCGGCGTCCCTCTTCCTGAACTACGGTCTGAACGGCTGGGCTGTTCTGGCGGCCATCATCCTGGCCGGTCTGGTCATCATGGTGCTGGTCAACCTCTCGGGGCAGCCCAGTGTCCGGTTCGGCATTCCCTATCCGGTGATGGCGCGGGTCAGCACCGGCGTGCGCGGCGCCAACCTCCCGGCGATGATGCGGGCCATCGTCGCCATCTTCTGGTACGGGGTGCAGACCTACTTTGCCTCCACGGCGCTCGCGCTGCTGATCAACGCGGTGTTCGGCATCGGGGGCGGGGCCACCTTCCTCGGGATGACCGGCGTCATGTGGCTCTCCTTCATCATCGTTTGGGCGTTCCAGCTGTACCTGTTCTCGCAAGGCATGGAGTGGATACGCCTCTTCCTCAACTGGGCGGGCCCCTCCGTCTACGCGGTGATGATCGCGCTCGCGATCATCCTCTGGGTCCAGGCAGGCGGCGAAATGCTCAGCGGGGTCGGCACCGTCTTCAGCGGCACGGGCACGTACGAGGGCGGCCCGGTCGCTGCATTCCTGACCGTCACCGGCACGATGATCGCCTACTTCGCCGCCGTGGTGATCAACTACGGCGACTTTTCGCGCTTCGTGCGCAGCGAGCGCGAGATGCGGATCGGCAATTTCCTGGGCCTGCCGCTCAATGTCGCCTTCTTCTCACTCATCGCCCTCTTCGTGACCGGCGGGACACTGGTGGTATTCGGCGAGCAACTGACGAACCCCACGGACATCATCGAGCGGGTCGATAATCTGGCGCTCACGGTGATTGCCGCCATCATGTTCTTCGCGGCAACGGTTGGTATCAACGTGGTAGCGAACTTCGTGCCGCCCGCCTACGATCTGGCCAACCTGATCCCGAGCAGGATCGACTTCCGCATCGGCGGCATCATCACCGCGGTCGTCGCCTTTTTCGTCGGCGCGCTGTGGGTCTCGGTGATCAGCCAGATCGGCATCGCCGGGTTCGTCAACACGCTGGGGGCAATCCTCGCACCGGTCTACGGGGTGATGGTCACCGACTACTACCTGGTGAAGCGGCAGCAGCTGGACATCCAGCAAGTGTTCTCCTCGAACCCGGAGGGGGCCTACTACTACGTCAAAGGATGGAACGTGAAGGCGCTGATCGCCTTCGGGCTCGGCGGCATCTTCTCGGTCTCCTCGGTCTGGATTCCGACTCTCACCTTCCTCGAAGGCTATGCCTGGGTGATCGGCGCGATCCTCGGCGCGGTCTTCTATTACTTGCTGATGGGCGGTCGGGCGGTCGCATCCGCGACGCCGGGTAAGGCGTAATCGGTATCGGGCAGGTGCGGAGAAATAGTTCGGACACACAACGCTCTTGCACTGCGGGCCGACCTGATTTCCCCACCTTTAGGAAACGGCTGGGCGCTAAACCGCGGCCCCTTCTATGTGTTGCACGCTACGTGCGGCAGAAGACGGCGCGGATGACCTCTTCCATGCGGTCGACCGCCAGGCTCGACACGCCCGGGCGCCGCCGCAGCATGACGGTGCTGCCGGGGAAGCCGGGGAAGCCTTCGGCCTCGGTCAGGATGCGGGTGCCTTCCGGCACGGTGGAGAGCTCCAGTACGGCGACGGCAAGGCCCGAGGCCACCGCCGCGGCGACGGCTTCCGTGTTTGGTGAGGTGCAGGCGATGCGATAGCGTCGTCTATGATCCTCGAGTATCTGCAGGGCCCGGTCATGCCACCAGCAGCCGGGCCCGAAGAGCGCCACCGGCAGAGGGTCGCAGAGGTGGGTGTCATGAGCGGCGGAGGTGACCCAGACCGCCGGGTCGTGAACCAGGGCTTCGCCCTGGGCCCCGGGCCGGCCTGAGGCTAAGACGATGAGGTCGAGCTCGCCCGCGGCAAGGGCTGATTCCAGCGCCAAGCCTTGGGCGCAGTCGAGCGTGACCTCGACATCGGGGCAGTGCGCGGCGAAGCGGGCCAGCACCGCCGACAGAATCGACGCGCCATAGGATGCCGGCATGCCGAGCCTCACCGAGCCGGCGACGGATTGGCCGCTCAGTTCGCCGGCCGCACGGTCCAGCAGCCGCAGGATGCGCCGCGCGTTCACCAGCAGGCCTTCGCCGCTCGCGGTCAGGGCGACGCCGTGCGACTGGCGCCGGAACAGGCTGCAGCCGGCGGTGTCTTCCAGGCGCTTCATCTGCAGGCTGACTGCGGATTGGGAGCGGCCGACCGCCGCGCCGGCACGGCTGAAGCTGCCGTGGTCCGCAATGGCGACGAAAGTGCGCAGCAGGTCCGAATCGAGGTGCCGGGACATGGTATTGGCAATTCTCATGAATGATCGATGACCTATTCATTTCCCATATTTCTGGTTTGGCGGCAACCTTGCCGTTATGGAGCCCGATCGCAGAAACCTGCTGCAATACTTCGACGACCCGCCCGCGACCCGGGGAGGGCTCGTGGGTGGCCTGGTGATCCTGTTCCTTCTGCTCGCGGCCATCACCAGTTGGGAGATCCTCGTCCCGACGCTGCAGGCTGTCTCCGACGCCATTGTCGCTTGGGGGGTCGGCGCCGACGGCCCTTGAGGAAAGCGCCGCTTAGCCCTTCCTCGCCGCAGTTTTCCGCCGTTTTCTTCCCAAAGACGCGGTGATGTGACTTTCCTCACAGAGCCGCCCCGCCGCCTCGGGCAAGCTTACTTTCCTAAAGGTTCGCGACGGGCGAAGGCCCGCATTAAGGGGAGTTCCATGGCTGGACAGCAAGACGGTCTGCCGCAGGAGGCTGGAATCCGGGAGACCCGGATTCCTTGTGACTTTGTGCCCACAGGCGTGTCGCCCGAGGACCGCAGCCGGCGTCCCTTCGGGCTGGATCCGCTGGCTTTCGGCGTGGCGGTCCGCCGGGATCACGGCGCGGCAAGCCTGAGGGAAGCCGAAGCGGCGACCGCCGTGCGCGACCTCCTCGTCGACTCCCTCGGCGAGGCGCTGACCGACGTCGTCTGCCGCGCAGGGGAAACCTTGGCCGCCCTGGACGCCGCGGCTGCGCCGCCGCCGGTGGTCCGCCGCGCCCGCGCCCGCGGTGGCGCCGACGGGCTGGCCCGCGGCATCGCACGCGCGGCCGCCGGCGACCACCAGGGCGCCGTCTGCGAGTTCACCGCCGCGCTGGCGCAGGATCCGCGCAATGGCCGGATCTACCTCGAGCGCGCCTACAGCTACCGCGGCCTCGGCTACACCTATCTCGCGATCGACGACTTCGAACGCGCCGGTGCCATGGGGGCCGGCTGGGCGGTGGCGCACAACGGCATGGGCATGGTGCGGCGGGAGAAGGGCGACCTGACCGGCGCGCTGGCGGACTTCGACACGGCGATCCGCTACGACGGCGAATTCGCCGCCGCCTATTCCAACCGCGGACTCTGCCACCTCGACCGCTACGACGACCTCAAGGCGGTGGCCGACTTCACCCGCGCCCTCGATCTCGGGGGCGACCAGGTGGTGACGCTGTTCCACCGCGCCGCCGCCTATACCCGTCTGAAGCGCTACGCGGAGGCGGAGGTCGATCTCACCCTCGCGGCCCGCCTGGCGCCGGCGGAGGCCTGCATCCTCAACCGGCGCGGCATCGCCCGCGAGGCCCAGGGCCGGCTGACCGAAGCGCTGGAGGATTTCGATCTGACCATCGCGGCGGACCCGGCCTTCGCGCCTGCTTACGGGAATCGCGCCCGGCTGTTGCAGCGGCTGGAGGACTATCAGGGCGCCATCGACGACTTCACCCGCGAATTGGCGTTCGACCCCGGCTCCTGGCAGGCCCATGCCCGCCGCGGTCAGTGCTACACCAAGCTCGGCCAGTTGCGCTATGCGGTGCTGGACTTCAACGCGGCGCTGACCCGCGGCCAGGCGCGTGCCTCGCTCTATCTCGACCGGGCGCGCTGCCACGGCGAGATCAGGAACTACGAACGGGCCTTGGCCGACTGCGAGGAGGCGCTGCGCCTGGCGCCCAATTGCGCGCGCATCCATGCCGAGCGGGGACGTTGGCGCGAGCGGTTGCGCGATCGCGACGGCGCGCTGGACGACCTGAGCCGGGCGGTCGAGCTGGAGCCGGGAAATGGACGCTATATCCAGCTGCGCGCGCGCTTCCTGCTGCGCCAGGGCCGGCTCGACGCGGCCCTCAGGGACTTCGAGCGCGACGTCATCCTCAATCCGACCGAGCCCTGGGCCTACATGGGCCGCGGCGACTGCCGCTCGCGCCTGGGCCTCGGCATGGCCGCGGCCGACGACTACCGCCGCGCGGCCGAGCTTTTTGCCGACCTCGGCCGGCCGGCGGACCGCTGCACGGCGCTGCAGCGCATGCAGCAGGCCCTGGTGGCCTGACGGAAGGCCGACCTGCCGGCCTGCGCGTCAGCTCCCGTTATCTGCCCGAACTGGGGGGTCGCTTGCGGCCCCCCATTTTTTTGTCCGCACGGATGTCTGAGCGCGTCGGATACAAAGAAAACAATTCTCCCCTCGCGGCGACAACAGTCTGAAACATTGATCCGTCAGGCTGTCTTCAGCGTGCGGTGCCGGGGTCGGGTTGCGACATGGCCCCAAGCTTCCGCGGCGGTTAATGCGGCGACTCCGTCAAGGTCGCTTGAGCCATGACCCGCTCGGTCCGGCACCCTGCATCGCACGCACCCCAACTCCCTTGGTTGAACCATCCGGCGATCAGAAGAGGCGCGCGATGTCCTCGATCGACAGCTTCTCGCAGCAAGGCCATGGCCGGCTTCAGCCAGACGCGGCGGAGATCGTGCTGCGTCCCGCGCGCCGCGACGACGTTCCTGCCATCGACGCCCTGCATTTCCTCTCCGTGCAGGCTCTCGCCGCCGTCGACTACACGCCGGCGGAGATCGAGGCCTTCCTCGGCTATCTCGGCACCTACGATGCTTCCTTGATCGACGACGGCACCTACTTCGTGCTCGAGCATGCAGGCCACCTGGTCGGCAGCGGCGGCTGGTCGCAGCGCCTGCCGCACGCCGAGAGGCCGGAGGAGGGGCCGCGGGACGGCCAGGCGCCGATGCGCCCCTACGTCCTCTCGCCCCACTCGGCGAAGATCCGCTCCATCTTCGTGCATCCGAACTATGCCCGCCTCGGGCTCGGCTCGCGTCTCGTCTGCCACGCCGAATCCGAAGCGGTCGCGGCGGGCTCTCAACTGCTGGAGCTCTGGGCGACTCTCACCGGCGTGCCGCTCTACTGCAAGCTCGGCTACCAGGTCCTCGCCCGCATGGCCATTCCCTGCGCCAATGGTGCCACCGTGCCGGCTGTGCACATGGCCAAGCTGGAGCCCGGTTCCGAACTCATCGGAGCATTCTGACAGCGCATGCGAAAAAGGCCGCGCGCTGGCTGCGGCGGCCTGATCTCACGTTCCACGTCTGGGAAAGCAACAAGCCGGGCAGACGCTCCGGCTTGTCTTCTCTCGTCGCACGCCTTTCGGGCCTGTTGCCCGCTGCGCCGCTGGTCTTGCGCCCCCCGTCCAGAGGGGAGCCGAAGGCCTAGAAGCCTTCGCGCTCCATGCGCTTGCGCAGCAGCTTGCGGTAACGGCGCACGGCCTCGGCGCGCTCACGCTTCTTGCGGGCGGAGGGCTTCTCGAAGTTGCGGCGCAGTTTCATTTCCCGGAAAACACCCTCGCGCTGCAGCTTCTTCTTCAGCGCGCGGAGGGCTTGATCGACGTTGTTGTCTCGAACCTGGACTTGCACAGACGCTCCGTGCTCCTTTCTTAAGCCGTCAAAAGCCTGCCTCCCGACAGACCTTCGGGCTGGATTGCTCGATGATTAGGGCAAAACAACCGTTTCCGCGGCACATCTGCCGCCGAAGCAGGGCGCTTGGTATCATAGGGTGGGGGGAAAAGGAAGGCTTTTTGAGGTCTTGCCCTCGCCAAAGGGAGGCCCGGCTCCCGCGCCAGCGCCCGCTGCCTTGCCTAGCGGCACCTTGAGAATATAAACCCATACCTTGGAAAAGGCGCGCTGCCTGCCCCGGCCGGCCGGCGCGCCGAGCCGGGCGGCTTTACCCGGCCCGGCCTCGAGGCCATATTTCCCCCATGGCAATTCTGAAGATCGCACGGATGGGGCACCCGGTCCTGCGCCAAACAGCGGCACCGGTGGCCGATCCCACCGGCCCCGAGATCCGCCGGCTGGTGCGCGACATGCTGGAAACGATGGAAGATGCGGGAGGCACCGGCCTGGCCGCGCCTCAGGTGCATGTGCCGCAACGCGTCGTGATCTTCTTCGTTTCCGGACGCCGCGCCGCAGCCGAGGACGGTGTCCGCGCGGCGGATGTGCCGCTGACGGTGCTCATCAACCCCGAGATCGAGGCCCTGACCGAGGAGACGGCGCTGGGGCCGGAAGCCTGCCTCTCGCTGCCGGGGCTGGTCGGCCAGGTGCCGCGCTGGACCCGGATCCGCTACCGCGGGCTGACCCTGGAGGGTCAGGTGCTGGAACGCGAGGCCGAAGGCTTCCATGCCCGCGTCGTGCAGCACGAATGCGATCATCTCGACGGCATTGTCTATCCGCAGCGCATGACGGATCTCTCGCTGCTCGCCTTCACCAGCGAAATCGGACGCCTGACCGAGGAAGAGGCGGCGATGGCCGCGGTGGCGGGAGACGACGAGGCCGGAACCTTCGAGGACGAAAGGGCGGAAAGCCATGGCTGAGACGCAAAGCGGCCGAGACACCGAGGTAGAGAAACGGGCCCGCCAGCAGCGCAGCCTGCTCGACGCGGCCTTGCGCCATGTCCCCTTCGACGGCTGGAGCTGGACCGCGATCGACGCCGGCGCGCGCGACCTGGCTCTGGCTCCCGGCGAGGCGCATCGGGTCTTTCCCGGCGGCCCGCAGGAGCTGGTGCGCGTCTTCAGCAGTGCCGCCGACGCCCAGATGCTGGAGACCCTGGAGGGCCTCGACTTCGGCGCCATGAAGATCCGCGAGAAGGTGGCCGCCGGCGTGCGGGCCCGTCTCGATGCCGTGGCCGCCCACCGCGAGGCGGTGCGCCGGGGCGTGACCTTCTTCGCTCTGCCGCAGAACGCGGCGGTCGGGCTTGCCTGCCTCTACCGCACGGTCGATGCCATCTGGTACGCGGCCGGCGACAAGGCGACAGACTACAATTTCTACACCAAGCGGGCCCTCCTGGCCGGCGTCTATTCTTCCACCCTGCTGTTCTGGTTGAACGACAAGTCGGAGGAATTCGCCGCCACCTGGGCCTTCCTCGACCGCCGGATCGGTGAGGTGCTGAACGTCGCCGGCCGCCTCGGCAAGACTGTCGGCGCGGCGATGAGTCTGCCGGATCGTCTCCTGGCGACCCTGACCACGGCGCGGCGCGGCGTTTCCCGCCGCGGCCGCGGCCCGCTGCGCAGCGCGCGCCGCTGAAGCGCGGCGAACTACTGCTCCAGGATCGTGACCTTCTGCATTGATCAGCGCCGGATCAGGCGCGTCACGTGGCCCATCTTGCGGCCGGGGCGCGGCGGCGCGGCCTTGCCGTAGAGGTGCAGCTTGCTGCCGGGCTCGGCGAGGATCTTCAGCCAGTCGTCGGCCTCGTCGCCCAGCAGGTTTTTCATCACCGCGTCGCACAGCCGCTCGGTGCTGCCCAACGGCAGGCCGGCGACGGCGCGGATGAATTGCTCGAACTGCGAGGTGATGCAGGCGTCGAGCGTCCAGTGGCCGGAGTTGTGCGGGCGCGGCGCCAGCTCGTTGACCAGCACCTTGTCGTCATGGGTGACGAACATCTCGACCGCCAGCAGCCCGACCAACCCCATCTCCTTGGCCAGGTGGCGGGCGGTTGCTTCGGCCCGGTCGGTCAGGTCCGCCGGCAGGTTGGCGGGGACGATGGTCTCGTCGAGGACGTGATCCCTATGGCGGTTCTCCACCGGCACGTAAGTCCGGAGGCTGCCGTCGGCGCTGCGCGCCACGATGACGGAGATCTCTATGCGGAACGGGACGATGGCCTCGACGATGCCCGTCGCTTCTGCCGCATGGCCGCGCATGGCCGCCCAGGCCGCCTCCAGGTCGGTCTCATGATCGATGCGAACCTGCCCCTTGCCGTCGTAGCCCAGCTCGGCGCTCTTCAGGATGCAGGGCCGCCCGACCGCCTCGACGGCCCGCTGCAGGCTCTCGACGTCCGCGGCGGCGCGATACGCGGTGGTCGGCACGGAAACGCCGTTGCAGAACTCCTTCTCGCGCAGCCGGTGCTGGCAGATCGACAGCACTGCGGCACCCGGCCGCAGCGGTGCCAGCTTTTCCAGCACTTCGACGGTGGCGAGCGGGATGTTCTCGAATTCGAAGGTCACCACGTCGACGGATTCGGCGAAGCGGGTGAGGGCGGCGACGTCGTCATAGGGCGCGACCGTGGCCGCCGCGCTCACCTGGTTGGCCGGCGCATCGGCCTCCGGCCCGTAGACGTGGCAACGATAACCGAGGCGCGCGGCGGCCAGGGCCGCCATGCGGCCGAGCTGGCCGCTGCCGAGGATGCCGATGGTGGCGCCGGGGGGAAGGGGGCCGCTGAGATCGGGCAAGTCGCTTTCCTCTTTGCCTTTGTGAGTTCGTTCGCCGGGCGTCAGTCGTCGCTTTCCGGGCGCTCGCCGACAGCCGCCGTCTGACGCGCCCGCCAGTCGTCCAGCGCACCCGCGATGGCGGGCTCGGTGAGGGCCAGTACGGCGGCAGCCAGGAGGCCGGCATTGATGGCGCCGGCCTTGCCGATGGCGAGGGTGCCGACCGGGACTCCCGCCGGCATCTGCACGATCGACAGCAGCGAGTCCTGGCCTTTCAGCGCCTTGCTTTCGATCGGCACGCCGAACACCGGCAGCGGCGTCATGGAGGCGGTCATGCCCGGCAGATGGGCCGCGCCGCCGGCGCCGGCGACGATCACCTTCAGGCCGCGCGCGCGGGCGCCGGCGGCATAGTCGTAGAGCCGCTTCGGCGTGCGGTGGGCGGAGACGATGCGCACCTCGTAGGCGACGCCGAGTGTGTCGAGCACGTCGGCCGTATGCCTCATGGTCGGCCAGTCGGACTGGCTACCCATGATGATGCCGACCTGCGGTGCTTCATCCGCCATGATATCTTCAGTCCCCTGCAGCGCTTCGAGCAGAGCCCGTCGGCGCGCGTGGCGCCCGGACCCCCGGAAAAGGGGCGCATTATCCGGACAAGGCCGCTATGGCGCAAGTCGCCAGGTTGAGAGTAGCCGGGGCCATATCGGCAGGAGTGCAAGGAAGCCTTTACCCCCGCTCGTTAAGCTTTGTGCTAGACTCAGGTCCGGCGCGGTATTCGCGTTAGACGCTAGTGATGGAAGCCCGCATGAAGGTCAGCAAGACAGTTGGATCGCGACCGGTGTCGCCCGGCAGCGCCGCCAGGGCCGAGGCCGCCTACCGCTCGGCGGACGGCGGACAGCCCCGCGCGGTGCCGCCGGCCGAGGACGTGGCGACGGTCATGGGCATCCCGGAGGCAGAGCTGACGCCGAAGGTTCGCGAGGCCCTGCAGCAGCTTATGGCGGAGGTCTATTCCCTGCGCCAGGAGTTGGAGGACGCCCGCCAGCGGGTCGGCTACCTGGAGCAGTTGGCCGACCAGGACTCGCTGGCCCCGGTACTGAACCGCCGTGCTTTCGTCCGTGAGTTGAGCCGCATGGCTGCTTTCGAGGAACGCTACGGCGCTGCCGGCGCGGTGCTCTATTTCGACGTCAACGGCCTCAAGGCCATCAATGACAGCCACGGCCACGGGGCGGGCGATGCAGTGCTGAAGCGGGTCTGCGAGATCCTGTTGCGCGATACCCGCGCGTCCGACGTCGTCGGCCGCCTCGGCGGCGACGAGTTCGGCGTCATCCTGGCGCAGTCCGGGCTGGAGCCGGCCGCCGTCAAGGCGGCCAAGCTGGCCGAGGCCATCGCCGGCGAGGCGGTGATCTGGGAGGGTGTCCCTCTGGGCGTCACCGTCGCCTACGGCACCCATACCCTCAGCGAGGGGCAGCAGCCCGACGACGCGCTCGACGCCGCGGACCGCGCGATGTACGCCAACAAACGCCGCGGCCGCCAGGAAGGGTGAGGCCGCGGGCGAGCTATTCGCCCCTCATCCAGCTCCGTCTAAGCGCGCCTGTCGGTCGCGCTAAGACTTCGGAACCGTCTCCCCCGTCCGGCCTACTGCATTCACGCACCTCACGCGGGAGAGGCTCGCCCTTGCCTCCCCCAAGGCTGTCGTCCCGGGAGATGCGTGAATGCCGCAGCCTCCGGGACGAGGGATAGGAGTGCTACGCGATGATGTCGGGCAGAAGCACGTCTTCCAGCTTCAGGATCTGATCCTTCAGCGACAGCTTGCGCTTCTTCAGGCGTTGCAGCTGGAGCTGGTCGAAGGGACGGGTTTCCGCGAGATGGCTGATGACGTCGTCGAGGTCGCGATGCTCCGACTTGAGCTCCGCGAGTTTGCGACGTAGCTGATCGATATCCGGTTGATCCATTGCGCTCAGGCACAGTTGGGGACGCGCGCCAGTATACGCCTTCGGCGCGCGCGGTGGGAGTCCTGCGGTTGAGGGGTTGGGCCCGCAGCAAGCCCGCGCGGAGGGGGAGATTTTCGCCGCTCAAAGCTGCTAAAGTCCTTCCCGGCCGGAAAATTGCGACAAGCGGCGAGGTAAGATGGACGAGCCGAAGCGAATCGGCGTTCTCACCAGTGGCGGCGACTGTGCCGGCCTCAATGCGGCGTTGCGGGCGGTGGTGCTGCGGGCCGCCGGCCACTACGGCTGGCACGTGATCGGCATCCGCAACGGCACCGCCGGACTGCTGCAGCGGCCGGTCGAGGCCGACATCCTGCAGCTGGAGCCCGGCCTGTTCGACGGCACCCTGCTGCGCCGCGGCGGCACCATCCTCGGCACCACCAACAAGGGCAACCCCTTCGACTACCCGCTGCCCGACGGCAGCCGGGTGGACCGCTCGGACGAGGTGATCGAGGGCTACCGCCGCCTGAAGCTCGACGCCCTGATCGGCATCGGCGGCGACGGCAGCCAGGCGATCCTGCGCCGCCTCGCCCAGCAGGGCGGCATCGATCTGGTGACCATCCCCAAGACCATCGACAACGATCTCGGCCATACCGAGCTCTCGGTGGGCTATGCGACGGCCGTGAAGGTGGCCACCGACGCGCTCGATCAGCTGCAGCCGACGGCGGCCAGCCATTCCCGGGTCATGGTGCTGGAGGTCATGGGCCGCGATGCCGGACACATCGCCATCAATGCGGGCATCGCCGGCGGCGCCGACGCGATCCTGATCCCGGAGATTCCCTACAGCTTGGCGGGCGTCGCCTCGAAGATCGTGGCCCTGAAGGAGGGCGGGCGCAACTTCTCCCTGGTGGTCGTGGCCGAGGCGGTGAAGACGGAGGGGGGAGAGGCGGTGAAGCAGATGCAAGGCAGTGGCGTGCTGACTTACGGCGGCATCGGCCACTACCTGGCCGCGCGCATCGCCGAGGAGACCGGCTCGGAGACGCGCGTGACGGTGCTCGGCCACCTCCAGCGCGGTGGCATGCCGACCGACCGAGACCGCCTGATGGCCTCGATCTTCGGCGTGCGCGCGGTGGACCTCATCGCCGAAGGCCGCTTCGACCGCATGGTCGCCTGGAGCGGCCGCACGGTGGTCGACATTCCGATCAGCGAGGCGATCGCCGGCTACAAGGCGGTCGATCTCGACGGACCGCTGGTGCATACCGCGCGCGGCCTCGGCATCTATCTCGGAGAGTTTCCCTCATGAGCGTCCCGGACAGCCCCATCGCGCCGGAAGAGAATCCCTTCTGGCTGTTCTCCGGCGCGGTCTATGCCCGGCGCGGCGTGGCCGAGGCCTGCCTCGCCCTTCAGGAGCGCCACCACCTCGACGTGAACCTGCTGCTGTTCTGCGCCTGGGCCGGCTGCAACGGGCGGCGCCTCGACGGCGGCGACCTCGGCCTGCTGCGCTCGGCGGCGCGGCCCTGGCACGACCAGGTGGTGACGCCCCTGCGCGCCGCGCGGCGCTGGCTGAAGCAGCAGACCTCCGTGCCGGACACGCTCGGCGAGGCCTTCCGCGAGGAGGTCAAGACGCTGGAGCTGCAGGCCGAGATGCTGGAGCAGCTGATGCTCTACCAGGAGTTCGAGATCGCGTTGGGCGAGGGCGCGCCCGAGGACGTCGCCGCCAACCTCTGGCTCTATCTGACGCGCTACAAGCCGCTGCCGACCGACGACGACTTCGCCGACCTCTCGGCGGTGCTCTGCGGCGCTTGCCCCGAGGTCGCGCCGGTCCACGCGATCCGGATTCTGGAGGACGGTGCGTGAGCTACAAACACCACTGTCGTCCCGGGACTTGTTCCCGGGGACCCCTTGGCGTTAGCGCGTGACGATACCCTACGACGTTCACATCCTTGCCAGCGGCAGGCACGGCACGTTCTACAATCCCGTCATCACTGAATGGATGGGGCGTTGGGTCCCGGCAACAAGTGCCGGGACGACAGCCTTGGTGGGGAAACGGCAGTGCGTCTTCTGCTCTTTCCGCGATCGCCGGGCGCCGCCAGCCACTACCCCCTGATCGGCCGCACCTTGCCCGACTCCTCGCCCCAGCGCTTCACCGTGCCGGCGTCGAGGCCGAAGAGGTCGAGCACGCGGCCGAGGGTGTGGTCGACCATGTCCTCCAGGCTCCCGGGTCTTGCGTAGAAGCCGGGCACCGGCGGGGCGATGATGGCGCCCATCTCCGACAGCGCCAGCATGGAGCGCAGGTGGCCCGTGTGCAGCGGGGTTTCGCGCAGCATGAGCACCAGGCGGCGGCGCTCCTTCAGCACCACGTCGGCCGCCCGGGTCAGCAGGTTCGAGGTGACGCCGGTGGCGATTTCCGACATCGAGCGCACCGAGCAGGGCGCGATCACCATGCCGAGGGTCTGGAAGGAGCCGCTGGAGATCGCGGCGCCGACGTCGGCGACCGGGTAGACCACGTCGGCCAGCGCCTTCACCTCGGCCAGCTTGAGGTCGGTTTCGTAGGCCAGGGTCATCTCCGCCGCTCTGGACAGCACGAGGTGGCTGTCAACCGGAAGCTCGCGCAGCAGCTCCAGCAGGCGCACGCCGTAGCGCACACCGCTTGCCCCCGTGATGCCGACGATCAACCGTTGATTTTGCGACACAAATTTACTCCGACCTTGCCCGACTTATTCCCTGCTCGTGGGGGGCGGTTCATTTGCCAAGGAGAGATTCCTGGGCTAGCATGTCCGGGTACCCTAAGGCTCATTGGAGGTTCCGAATGCCAGCAGATGAGCGTATCGCGTCATTGCGTACCAAGCACGCGGCCATCGAGAACGCAATCGACGACGAAGAGCACAGGCCGCATCCCGATGATCTCCGCATCGTTGAACTTAAACGCGAAAAACTCCGGATCAAGGATCAAATCGCGGGGCACATGGACCAAGCCTAGCCGGACTCCCAAGCAAAGCCTCAGTCTTAGGCGCTGGCCGAAAAGCGGCAGCCAAGCAGGCTCGTGCCGAAGAGGAGACTCTTCAGGAGGAAGGCCAAGGCCACCGACGGCACGACAGAGACAAGCAGGCTGAATCTAAGAGCCGCGTCCCCGACCTCCCACACGGGAGGCCCCGCGGGACGCGGTTTTGTTTTTGGATTCCCGTGACACATCTCATTGTCATCCGCGGGTCCACAGTGCCGTTCGCACGAGCCCGTGCCGTGGAGGAATGGATTGCCGGGTCAAGCCCGGCAATGACAAGGGTGGAGCAGGGCGCGGCGAACCCCCTATAGCCCCTTGGCCTGTTCGCGCAGGACGAACTTCTGGATCTTGCCGGTGGAGGTCTTGGGCAGCGGGCCGAAGATCACCTTGCGCGGCGCCTTGAAGTGGGCGAGGCGGTCGCGGCAGAAGGCGATGAGCCCGGCCTCGTCGGCTTGCGTGCCGGGCTTCAGCTCGACGAAGGCGCAAGGGGTCTCGCCCCACTTGGCATCGGGCCGGGCGACGACGGCCACGCCGGCCACCGCCGGGTGGCGGTAGAGGGTATCCTCGATCTCGATGGAGGAGATGTTCTCGCCGCCGGAGATGATGATGTCCTTGGAGCGGTCCTTCAGCTCGATGTAGCCGTCGGGATGCCGGACGGCGAGGTCGCCGGTGTGGAACCAGCCGCCGGAGAAGGCCTGCTCGGTGGCCTGCGGGTTCTTCAGGTAGCCCTTCATGACGACGTTGCCGCGCATGAAGACCTCGCCCAGGGTCTTGCCGTCGCACGGCACCGGCTCCAGCGTTTCCGCGTCGGCCACCATGAGGCCCTCCAGCACCGGGTAGTTCACGCCCTGGCGCGCCTTCATGGCGGCCTGGTCTTCGATGTCGAGGTCGTCCCACTCGCTGTGCCAGGCGCAGACCACGACCGGCCCGTAGACCTCGGTCAGGCCGTAGACGTGGGTCACCGCGATGCCGGCGTCCTGCATGGCAGCCAGCACGGCGGCCGGCGGCGGCGCCGCCGCGGTCATGAACTTCACCTTGTGATCGAAGTCGCGACGCTCCTCGGGCGCCGCACCCAGCAGCAGCTGCATGACGATGGGGGCGCCGCAGAGGTGCGTCACGCCATGGTCGGCGATGGCGTCATAGATCGCCCCCGCGCGCACCTGGCGCAGGCAGACGTGGGTGCCGGCGAGCGCGGTCACCGTCCAGGGAAAGCACCAGCCGTTGCAGTGGAACATCGGCAGGGTCCAGAGGTAGACCGGGTGCGGGCCCATGCCCCAGACCTGCATGTTGCCGATGGCGTTCAGGTAGGCGCCGCGGTGGTGATAGACCACGCCCTTGGGATTGCCCGTGGTGCCGGAGGTGTAGAGCAGCGAGATCGACTGCCATTCGTCCCGCGGCTCGTCGAAGCTGTCGGCCGGATCGCCCTCGGCCAGCAGCGCCTCGTAGTCCAGCCTGCCCAGCAGTTCGCCGCCTTCGGCGATCGGGTCGTCGATGTCGACCACCAGCGGCCGGGCGCTGGTGAGGGCCAGGGCCTCGCGGATGACCGGCGAGCACTCGCGGTCGGTGATCAGCACCTTGGCCTCGCCGTGATCCAGGATGAAGGCCAGGGTGCGGGCGTCGAGGCGGATGTTGAGAGAGTTCAGCACGCCGCCCATCATCGGCACGCCGTAGTGCGCCTCCAGCATCGGCGGCGTGTTGGGCGACATGATGGCGACGCAGTCGCCGCGCTTCAGGCCGCGCCGCGTGAGCGCCGAGGCCAGCCGGCAGGCCCGCTCGTGAAACTGGGCGTAGGTGAAGCGCTGCCCGCCATGGACCACCGCCAGCTTTTGCGGATAGACCGCGGCGGCGCGCTTCAGGAAGCCGACAGGCGTCAGCGGAGCGGTGTTGGCAGCCTGGTGCTGCAACCCCGCCTCGTCCATCCCCGCCCCGGCACTGTCCATTCCGCTTCCCCGCCCTTGCTCAACATTTCGTGACCCCGTTTTGGCTTCGGGGCACGGCTGCGGTATGGTGGGAGGCGAAGGCCCGACAGGTCAAGCCCACAGCGCCCCCCGCGACCCGGCAGGAAGGCAAGATGCCATGATCCAGATCGACATTTTCTCCGACACCATCTGCCCCTGGTGCCTGATCGGCAAACGCCGCCTGGAAGCGGCGCTGGCGGAGCGGCCCGGCCTGCAGGCGGCGATCCACTGGCGCGTCTTCCAGCTCAATCCGATGATGCCCAAGGGCGGCATGGAGCGGCAGAGCTACCTCGCCATGAAGTTCGGCGGGCCGAAGAACGCCGCCAACGTCTATGACCGGATCCGCAGCGCCGCGATGCCGGACAACATCGACTTCGCCTTCGAGGACATCGTCCGCACTCCCAACACCGTGGACTCCCACCGGCTGATCCGCTGGGCCGCTGGACAGGACCGCGAGAGCGAGACCGTCGAGGCGCTGTTCCAGGCTTACTTCCTCCGCGGTGAGGACATCGGCGCGCTGGAGGTGCTGGTCGCGGCTGCGGAAAGCGTCGGACTGGACCCGGCAGAGGCCCGCGCCTTCCTGGAGAGCGAAGCGCTGGACGCGGAGGTCCGTGACGAAGACCGCCACGCACGCAGCCTCGGCATCGACGGCGTGCCCTGCTTCGTGTTCAACGGCCGCCATGCCCTGGCCGGCGCGCAGCCGCCGAAAGTGCTGGTCCAGATGCTGGACCTCGCGCAGCAGGAAGCGGCGGTGGCGGTGGAGTAATCCCCTTACTTGGCTACCCCACTCAGTTAATTCAGCTTCTCAAGTTGAAACGAGAGGCCAAGCTTCTCTTGCAGTAGCTTGTGCAAGCGGATAAGCGCTTCATCTGCATCAGAGAGACCCGTCTTTGCCATAGCTCGTATGTTCTCGACCAGACTGTTCACCCCTATCATCTGCGGACGAAGCGCCATAAACTGTTCTTTGTTTAGAAAGCTCGTGAACTTAGCGCCGTCAGCATGGTCTACCCTCACGCGCTCTGTCAGTGCTCTACGTTCTAAGTTTAACACGTTCAGCGCATCGAAAAGGCTGTTGTGCA
>WHTV01000032.1 GCA_009377535.1 Kiloniellaceae bacterium | reverse complement strand
AGCACCTCAAAGGATGCACCTCCTCCCCAATTCCCAGCAATCCTAGGACTTCACCGATGGCGAGGGCGGAGACTTTACGTGTCATCTTGTACATGGCGTCCTCCTAGAGTGCTTTAGGATGGATCCCAGTTGGGGACATTACGTCGCCCTATCTGTCTTGAATCTAGGCAGCATCAGCCGACCAGCCTGTGACGGCGGTCATGGATCAAGCGGGTGTGAACGCCGCGCGGGGAAATGTGAACGGCATCGGCTGTCGCGACTCTTCGCAAGTCAACCGAAAGTAGAAGTCAGCTGGCTGGCTAAACCAGCAGCCCTACGCTAGGGGACAGGTGATGCGTTGCCAGAAGTCGAAGCGCGGATGCACCCAACGACACACCGGGAGCCACCGGACAGACGAGACGGGAGACGAGCAAGACACCAGAATCTCTTGGCGGCAGCAATGGCGACCTGGTGACCGGCGCCGGCGCCATAACGACCTGATCAACCCCTACCCACCGAGCATTCGGAAGGTGACGTGGCGCCAGCCCATCGCGAGCCCTCTTCTCCGACCTTGGGCCTGACGCCGCTTGGCAAAGGTGCTCGTCACCAAGCTTATTGAGGATTGAGGATCTCGATGCGGTATTGCTGCGGTACGAAGAACATCTGATGGTGCGAGTCGTCGGCGGCTTCGTGGCAGGTGATGCAGAATTCGACGCGTTCGCTGCCTTCTCCCTTGGTCATGCCAAAGAGGCTGCCGTCGGGCATGATCATGGTGTAGCGCCAGTCGTGGCTCGCGGCATTGAAGCCGGAAGGCATCTTCTCCATGACGAACAGCGCCCCGGCGAAGACCTCGCCGGTGCGGGTGACCGTAAAGGAATCTTTGGCCAGAACGGCGCCCACCGGCATCGGCCCCGCCGCCTCGTAGCGGCTGTACGCCCGCGCCAAGGGATTGGCGTAGTTGTTGACGTATCGCTTGCCATGTGCCGCCGAGAGATATGGCGCACTGTTATAGTGCAGCCACTCGCCGAGATCTGCGATTGCGGGATTTTGCGATCGGTCGTAACCGGCAAGCATGCGTTTTCGCACACTCTGGTAAATGGCCATTGTCTCCGCCGGCTCCAGCACGCGCGGTTTCTCGATTGAGAAGTGCTGCTTCGGTCGCATGAGGTCGACGTCTTGCGCGTGGCTGGGCGGGCCTTGTAGCGCTGAAAGCAACAGCGCGAACGAGAGCAGGGATGAAAGCGTGCTCGGGCGATACGCCTTCGGCGCAGTCGCCCCCACGCCCTTGTCGCGACCAACCCGCATCTGTCCCTCCCTGGTGCCGACGGCACAGCCTGGCCTGCGTTGGATCGCAATTTATCTTGCAGCGGCAGCGCGTTTGTCGGGGATCAATTCAACGTCACAAGGGGGTGAAGCTTGCACAGCACAAAGGCCGCGAAACCAACCTGGAAAGGCTCGTCCGTTCTTTTGCTCTTTCGCGTGCTTCCACTTCCGGCTGCACGGCCGAGACCTTCCCGGCGATCTCGAGATCGTGCTCCTCCTCGACGCTGCCTGGGCTGCGGTGAGCCGCTTCGCGCGGCGCGCGATGATTGTTGCAATGCGACGCTGTTCAATCGACGCGTTGGCGTCCTGGGAAGTATTGACGGGCCGCAACAGTCCAGGTTGGCCCCCGTCGTGCCGATAGAGCGGTAAAGGCACGCGCGGTGTTGACGACGCTGGCCTCGGCTCACCGATTGGAAAGACGCGCTACGCCCCTGCGCCCTTCTCGATGTGCTGGCATCGCTCGACTCCGCCGGTCTGTAACCTTTCTGCCTATCGTTACGAATGAAGTATGGGAAGGCCCGTGTCAGCCCGAGAGGGACTGACACGGGCAGGGTTGTGTACGATCCAACGGTCTTCAGCAAAAAAAAGGCGGGCTCAGTGTTTCGGCTCGCTTGAGGAGAAGAGCATGTCACCATTGCAAAAAAAATGCCTGTGTAGCGCGGCGATTCCGATTGCTCTTGGCGTCGGCTTTGCCGCTGTTACAGGTCCCGGCATGGGCTTCACTCCGGTGGCCCATGCCCAATCCGCCAATCCGTGCTCGCCAAACCCCTGCGCCCCTTGTGGTGCGGCGCCGGCCGGCGCGACCGGCTGCGGCGTGCCGCGGCTGCAGCAGGCGCAGGCTAATCCGTGCGCCGCCACCAGTCCTTGTGCGGCTGCGGCCAAGCCATGCAACCCCTGCGCAGTGAAGCAGAAGCCCTGTGCCGCCGCAGCCAACCCGTGTGCCGTGCAAAAGCCTTGCGCTGCCAATCCGTGTGCGGCAAAGGCACCATGTGGCGCCAATCCCTGCGCGGCGAAGAAAAAGATTCCCAGCAGCGCGACAGCCAAGCCCTGTGCAGCGGCCAATCCCTGTGCGGCGAAAAATCCTTGCGCAGCCAAAAACCCCTGCAACCCCTGCAATCCTTGCGGGGCGGCGGCCGTACCGGACGTCACGCCGGAAGAGCTGCATGCCGTCTACGACTGCCTGCAAGGCTACATGCGCACCGCATATGGCGATGGCTGGCAGAACGGAATAAACTTCGCGAACTACGGCACAGCGCGGCTGCAGCATGTCGCCTATAGCGCCAGCGGCTTGGCGGAGGCGAAGTCATTCCTCGACTGGAAGAACTTTGCGTCGGCGCCCTATACGTCCCAAACGCATGGAAACCGCTTCGTGGTCAACCATGCCAACGATATCGCCGAGGAGCCATACGGAAAGTATGAGAACATCGGGATGATGCCGCAGGGCGGGATCATCGCCAAACCGAGTTTTACGATCTTGCCGAACGGCAATGCGCAGCTCGGGCCGCTCTTCCTGATGGAGAAGATGGACATAGGCTGGCATCCGGCGAGCAAAGACTGGCGCTACACCATGGTCATGCCGGACGGCACGGTTGCCGGTCGAACGCATGGACCAAATGCTGAGGCTGTAGAGTTTTGTGTCGGTTGTCATGCAACGGTCGCCGACGCGCAGGATAGCCTGTTCTTCATTCCTGAGGAGACACGGGTGAAGTAGGCACTGTCCGACCGCATCAGGATAGCGACGAATTCGTTCGCCACCCGGTTCTTCTTCTCAAAATGGCGGCTGCACAACGCTGCCGCCTGCCGAATCGCGGTCCGATCAAATGCGCGGGGCAGGGTATCGGGTTTGCCCTCCCTTACCGGCGGGAGCGCGATCAATGATCAGGACATTTGTTGCGACCACCCTGCTTGTAACCGTAGGAGTCCAGGGCGCGGCTGCCGTGAACGCAACTTATGTCAGCTGGTTATTTTGGCATGCGGCCAGTGGAGAATCGACCCACCGCTCCAGCCGGCAAGCGCCGACAAGAGCGCGACGCTGCCGAACTGCCAGATCAGGACCATGAGGCTGGCATCCTGGTAATGGAACAGCCGCAGCCCGAAATTGCCGACCGCAGCCGCCGCCAGCGCGCCGAGCGAGACGGTCAACCGTGGCGCCATCGGTGCGCCCCGGCGGAGCATGATGACCATCGTCAATGCAGGCACGGCACCGACCATGACGATAGAGGGAAAGCAGATCCAGTCGGGATAGACTTGCCAGGCCTCGGTATCGAACTGGAGCCAACTCTGCAGACAGCCGTACCCCAGGCTACCCAGCCAGATCACGAGCGGAAAGATGGGCAGAAGGGCACGCTTTCGGCTGTGACCGGGAACGACCAGGCAGAAGGCGGCGATGGCCGCTGTCACCGCCGTTGCAACCGCTGCAGCCTGCTCGATCAGGAAACGTGCCTCCGAGAGCTTTTCTAGTAGATCGTCTCGTGGAGACATCAGCATGACCACGATAGCCATTGACGACAGCGCGATGGCAAGCCAGTGCGCAGTGCGCAGCCATGGCGGTGGAAGCAGCCGGACTGGGCGAACGCTCATTGCCAGGCGCTGGATCAGATCGACTGTTTCCATGCTCAAGCCTCGTGGTTCAATAACGTGCGCAGCGTTCTAACCGCCCTGTGTACGGCAACCTTGAGCGCACCAATACTCATTCCGGTGATGGCGGCCGCCTCCTTCAGCGACATCTCGCGAAGCTTCAGCAGTTTCACGGCTTCGCGTTGACCACGCGGCAGCTGGTGCATGGCCTGCCGCAGCGCCTCGGGATCACCATAGACGTTCTCATGAATATTCGGATCAGGGCCCGAAAAGGTTTCAGGCAGGCGCTCGACAGCGATTTCGCGCATTGAGCGCCGCGCATGGCATCGGGCGCCATCGGCCATGCGATTGCGGGCGATGGCCATCAGCCAGGGAAGGAAGGGGCGCTGCGGATCGTAGGTCGCGCGGGCAACGTGAAGGGAAAGAAGTATCTCCTGGACAATGTCTTCGATGTCCGGCGGCGGAAGAAAGCAGTATCGCCGCCGCACAATCTGCCGCAGCAGAGGGAATACCTCGCCAAGAAGCCGCGCATATGCAGCCCTGTCTCCGTCCTGCGCTGCTCGCATGAGATCGGCGAGACATCGGTCGTACTCTCTGCTTCGACTGACTGACCAACGTTGTGTGTCGATCGTCTTGCTCCTGAGTTCAACTAGGGGCTGGCCGTCGACGGGCCCACCAGTGCTTATCATATGGCTGTAACCGCTTGACCGCTACAGCGATCAAGGGAGTGAGGGATGTATTCAATCGGTAAGGCGCCGATGGCGATAAAGAAAGCCGGAATGATGTCGTGAGGAATCGGTGATCGCCCACCTGTTGCTTTTTGGTGCATCGAGGGTCCTTGCATCACGCGAACTTGACGTGCCGTGAGCGCTGCCATGCGGCAGCCTCAGTTTCGATGTTGCTTCGAAGGCTTGGTATGGCATGTCAAACGGGCACCAGACGACGGTGGCAACTTTGCAGACTGGCAAGATTCGGTATCTTGCCGCCCTGAGCCTCGCGGCCATCTGGCTTCTGACCGGCGCCGCTCGTCTCCTGGAGGCCGCGCCTCTGGAGATCATCGGCGTCCCAGCGGTGATGATGGGCGATACCTTGGAAGTGCAGGGCTATCGTGTCCGGCTCTTTGGGATCGATGCGCCGGAACCGGAGCAGAGCTGCCGCTTGCCGCATAAAGTCTACGACTGCGGTCGCGTTGCTGCGGCGGCACTTATGGACCTTACAGCGGGTACAGTGGTTCGCTGCATTCCGAAGCGACAGGCGGACGACGATGTGCTTATCGGGATTTGTTATGCCGATGGCTACGACCTGTCCGAGGGCATGACCTACACGGGCTGGGCCCTGACGCTTCCGAACGGGCCCACCCGCTACAGTGAGCTCGAGGAGGGAGCGAAGAATGCAGGCCGGGGTTTGTGGCGAGGCGAATTCGTCATGCCCTGGGATTGGCGCAACGGTAAGCGACTGCCGAGCCCTGATTGAGGGGCTCCTGGGTATCTATCGTAGCCGTTAAGGCGCGTCGAGCATCCGGCAGGTGCATCTGGCCTTCGCGGCCGGCATCGGCCTGCTTAACGACGGCCATGATCGTCTTCGGCAGAGGCGGCACCAAAGGATTTCAGAGAGGAGTCGCCCGACAGTCATTTTTCCAACTCCACCGAACCCGCCCTGAGCAGACTGAAGCGGAAGTGATCAGCGCATTCAAACGCGTTCAGCCGCCAATCTGTGTCAGAAAAGCCCGACCGGCAAGGTAGTGCCCTATCATCAACAACGCGCCGAAGAAAACCTTAGCCGACTTCGCGCGTCTCCGCGAGCGGGCGGCCGACGCTGAGAATCGCATCGAAGAACAGGCGCGGTCGGCCCCAGAGCGAGTTGACGAAAATCGCCGTCACGCTGGCGGCCATGGCGACCATGGCCCATACGGGATAGACCAGACCGGTCGCAGCAAGCGGCACGCCGATGCCATTGAACAGGAAGGCTAGCGAGACGTTCTGTACCATCTTGCGATAGCCGTAGCGGCTGATCTCCCGCGCCTCCACGACATTCGAAACGCGGTTGTTCAGGATGATGATATCGGCTGCGTCGATGGCGATGTCGGTGCCTGATCCCATGGCGATGCCGACATCGGCCTGCATCAGGGCAGGGGCGTCGTTGATCCCGTCACCGACCATGGCGGTGCGGCCCTGCTTTTGTAACTCGCGGATCAATTCGGCCTTCTCGCGCGGCATGACCTCGGCATAGACCGCGTCGAGACCCAACTCCTTGGTGACCCGATTGGCCGCGCGCCGGTTGTCGCCTGTGATGAGCACAGTCCGCACGCCGCCCTCGCGCAATCTGCGGACCGTCTCAGCGGCGTCGACGCGCGGCGCGTCTCCAAGGGCGAGCAAGCCCAGGGGTTCACTGTCGCGCGCCACGGCGATCACAGTGCGCCCTTGGCGCTCGAGGGTGTGAATGCGCTCATCCAGCACCTTCAGGGCCACGCCGCGCTCGACCAGAAAGCGCGGGCTGCCGACCAGGATCTCGCTGCCGTCGATGCTGGCCCTGACACCCCGTCCCGGGGTCGCCTCAAAGGTTTCGGCTTGCGGTGGCGTCAGGTGCGCTTCAAAGGCCTTTTCGATCACGGCCTGGGCAAGGGGATGTTCTGAGGAAGCCTCCACAGCAGCGGCAACTGCGAGAAGTTCCTCGGTCGTGCCCGAGACTGCTTCGATCTCCAGTATGCGAGGGCGTCCCTCGGTCAGCGTACCCGTTTTGTCGAAGGCGACCTGCTTCACGAGCTGGTAGCCCTGAAAGGCCTCGCCGGTACGCATCAAGATGCCTTTCTCCGCGGCTTCGCCGGCGCCGCGCACGATCGACAGCGGTGCCGAGATGCCGACGGCGCAGGGATAGCCCATGATAAGCACGCTCAGTCCGGCGAAGACGGCGCGCTGCAGGTCCGCTGTGAATCCGAACAGCTGCGGCAACAGTGCCCAGCCAACGAAGGCAAGAAGCGCGATCGTCAGGATGGTCGGCGTGTAGATCCGCAGGACACGGTCGACCAGATGCAAAAGTCCAGGTTTCAGGGCGCGGGCATCCTCAACCTCGCGCGCGACGCGCTGGAGGAAGCTGCCGGCGCCGACGGTCGTGACCCGCACCAGCAGGGTGCCGGTGCCGTTGACGGTGCCACCGATGACCTTGTCGCCGGCTTGGCGGTCGACCGGCATGGGCTCGCCGGTAACCAGCGACTGATCCACCGTGGAGCGGCCTCCCACGACCTCGCCGTCGACCGGCAGGCGTTCGCCGGGCCGGATGCGCACCAAGTCTCCCTCGGCAACCTCGGCGACCGCGACCTCGGTCTCTCGGCCGTTGCGCAGCACGCGAGCCGTCTCCGGCTGCAGATCGAGTAGGCGCTTGACCGCCTGGGACGAGCGGGTCTTGACGATGAGCGATAGCCATTCAGAGAAGAGATGATAGGTCGCAACCATGACTGCCACCGCGAAGAAGGGGGCGGTCGGGTAGCCGGGCGGATCGAGAACCAGACCGATGAGGCCGCCGGCGAGCCCGGCGAAGGCGCCTGCCTCGAGGAGGACGTGCTGGTTGAGGATGCCGCGGCGCACGGCCTGCACCGCCATCACCAGGATGTGCCGGGCGACGCCGAAAATCAGCGTTATGGCGATCCCGCCGACCAGCCAGGGGGCGATGGCGGCGAGCAGCCCCTCGCTCTTCAGTACGAGGAGCGCCACGGTGAGCGCGCCGAGGCCGCCGGCGCCGACGATCGCTGGCCACAGTCCGCGCGCCCTCAGGACGAGAAATGCGAAGGCAACCAGACTGCCGGTCGCGACCGCCGGCAAGATGGAAGACAGCAGGCCAGCCGGTTCGGTGATCAGCGCGATGGCGAGAAGACTGAAGGTCGTCGCCACCAGGAAGCGGCGACCTTCCCTGACAAGTTCCCGCTCCTCTTCCTCGAAGGGGCGCAGCTTGTTGGGATCGTGAATGGTGTAGCCGATGTCGCGCAGGATCTGGCGAAGGGCCTCCGGCTTCACGACCTGCGGATCGAATTCGACGAGTGCCTGCTCGTGGGTAAGGCTGACCGCGACCTTGTCGACGCCTTTCTGGCGGCCGAGCGCCTTCTCGATCGTGCCGGTGCAGAGGGAGCAGTGGAGCCCGCCGATGCGGGCACGGATCCGGGCGCGCCCCGGCCGGTCGGAGGATTCCTCGCTCCACAACGCCTCCTGAGCGGTTGTCGCCGTCGTCATTGTTGGGCTCCCTTCAGGTTGTGGGCTTTGCTCCCGGATCGATGGTTGCGAACAGGCCGAACCAGACCGACCAGGCGCCGAGCGCGACGAGCACCAGGCCGGCAAGGACGGGAAAGCGCCCCGACAGCCCGGCAAGGCGGTCGAGCAGCCTGCCTGCGGAGGGGACAAGCACGATCGCGAGCAGCGGCAGCGACAGGGCAAGGCCGAAGACCGCGAGCGCAACGAAGCCGCTCAGGAGGCGCGCGCCATTGGTTGCCGCCGCGCCGGCGAGCAGGGCCAACAGGAGGGGTGCGGCGCAGGCGGGAATGTTCAGCCCGAACAGGAGGCCGAGCCCGACTGAGCCACGCAGGCCGCCGAGCCGCTTCAGGCTCGGGCCGATCGAAATCATCAGGGCGCGGGCGCGCCCGGTCGCGAGCAGGAGGCCGAGCGCGGCATAGAGGGTGCCGAGCACGAGCCAGGCGCTGCGCTGCAGATCGAGGAAGAGGGTGCCCAGCAGCGCCGCGAGAACGCCGAGCAGGCCGATGAAGACTGTGCGGGTCAAGGCGAACAGCGTCGTTTCGACAAGCTTGGCAGCGGCGCTCTTGCCTTCGAGATATTTCACGAACAGGAGACTCGATCCGATCGAGCAAGGTTCGACGAAGCCGATGAGCCCCAGTCCGGCGGGGATCGCGACCAGGCCCAGGAAGCCGGCCTCGATCATTGGCTCTCTACCTTTGCCGTAAATCCGCCCTTGGCGATGGCCTCCGCCAAGTCGACTTCGGACACGCTCTCCTGATCGTGGAGCACGCGGGCCTGACGTTCATCGAAAGAGGCCTCGGCCTTGCGGACGCCCGGCAGGCGTGAGAGGAGCGCCTCGACCGTACGGGCGCAACCGTCGCAATGCATGCCGTCGATGGCCAACAGGGTTGTCTTCATCGCGATTTTCCCACTTGCTGTATTGCTTGAACGGGAGGGTGCTTCCGATTGGTCGGCGGCCGCCCCTTTCTCAATCGCCTCAAGGATCGTGCAGGCCCTGACAGCCCCGCTTCCTGGGCAGAAGGCGATGAGCGTGTCCAGGGCATCGCGCACACGGGCAAGTTGCTCGAGCTTGGCTTGGACCGCGTCGCGCTTCTCCATAGCCCTGGCCCGCACGGCCGAGCAATCGGCTCCCAGGTCGGCGCGCAAGGACAGGAGTTCTGCGATCTCGCGCAGCGAAAACCCGATGTCTTGCGCCTGACGTACGAAGCGGACACGGGCAACGGTCTCCTCGTCGTACTCACGGGCACCGCCGCCGGCGGGTTTGCAAGGCTGGGCAATCAGGCCCCAGCGCTCGTAGAAGCGGATCGTCTCGACCCCGACGCCAGCCTCCCGCGCGGCGCGACTGATGGTCATGTCATGCATCTCACTCACCTCATGCTGAAGGTTGCCCTCCGTACCATAGTACAGAGTCAAGGCCAGAAAGCGCCTGTCACGGGGAAGCCCGCTCACGGCCCCACCCCTCCAGCGATTCAGCCTGGGCGACAGCGGGCAAACGGCCGTCAGTGGCACCGGCCGCGCAATGGGCGCGAGCGCTCAAAAGCCGCCGACAAGATTCCTTTTCCAAGGTTCGTGGCGTGTTTCGCGGCCCTTCATTCTCGCGCCTCGCCGACCGTACAGGCGAAGGCAGGTTGGCCGATCATGCTACCCTCGTGAGTCGGCTTCCTGCTCTTGCAGCCCGGGACGCCGCCGCTCGACAGGGTGATGCCGCCACAGGTAGAGCAACGCGCCTGCGAGGGCGGTGAGGCCGAACCAGACGTATCCGCCGTCGAGAAGTCAGCCCGCCAGACTGCTCAGGCTCAGCGCGCCGGTGGCTGCGAGGAGAAACCCGCCGCAGCACACCACCTTCGCGGCCAGCAACCAGACGAGTCCGCGACTGTTCGGCTCCTCCGGCATTGCGCCTCCTATCCCGCGCAGCAGGACAGCTTCGCCACATCCTTGTCGAAGGTCTGTGCGGCAAGCTTCAGTCCCTCCACCGTCGTGAGGTAGGGAAAAATCGTTTCGGCCAAGTCCGTGACTGTCAGGCCATGCTTGATGGCGAGCACGGCCGTCTGGATGCTGTCGGCCCCTTCCGGTGCCAGGATATGCGCACCGAGCAGGCGCCCGCTGTGCGCCTCGGCAACGAGCTTGATGAGGCCGCGGGTGTCACGGGCCGCGAGCGCGCGGGGGACGTACTCGAGAGGCAAGACCGACGTGCGGACGTCCAGGCCCTGCGATTTTGCCTCGGCCTCGGTAAGGCCGCAGCCCGCGACCTGCGGGTCTGTGAAGACCACCGACGGCATCGCGGTCGTATCATAGCGCCGGTTGTCGCCGTTGAGCGCATTGTTAGCCGCGACCCGGGCGCCGTAGGCAGCCACGTAGACGAACATGTCGCCGCCGGTGACGTCGCCCGCCGCATAAACGCCTGCCCTGGTCGTGCGCAGACGGTCGTCCACTTTAATGCCGCCATTGACCAACAGCTCGACGCCAATCTCTTCGAGCCCGAGATCGTCCGCGTTGGGCCGTCGGCCCGTGGCGACCAGCACTTGGTCGGCCTCGATTGTCTTGGGGATATCTCCTTCGACCACGTCGAGGGCGATCCCCCGCTCGCTGTTGCGAATCCCGCGATAGGACAGCCCGCCTCGGATCCGGAGGCCTTCGTCCTGAAGATACCGCGTGAGCGCCTCGCCGATTTCGGGCTCGGCCTCGGGGAGCAGGCGGCTGCGGAAAACCAGGGTGACCTCGACTCCCGCTCGGGAGAACATCTGGGCCAGCTCGCAGCCGACGTAGCCGCCGCCGATGACGAGGAGCGAGCGTGGTAACCGCGTGAGCTCGAGCGCTGTCGTGCTCGTAAGATATCGGACGCCTTCGATGCCGGGGATCGCGGGCACGGCTGGCCGTGCGCCGGTGGTGATGACGACCTTATCGGACGACAGCAAGCCTCCGTTGACCTGGACGCCCCCGTTCGTCAGCCGAGCCGGCCCGTCCAGATATGTCACGCCTTCGTAATGCGGCAGCAGATCCGCGTACTTGGTCTGGCGCAGCGAGGCGACCAGTTCGTCCTTCTGAGCCACCAGCGTCGACCAGTCACGGAGCCGGCCTTTGGCTTCGATGCCCGAGAAGCGTGATGCCGCGTGTGCCTGGTGCAAGGTCTCTGCGGCGCGGATCAGCGTCTTCGAGGGGACGCAGCCGATATTGACGCAGGTGCCCCCGATGGTGCCATGGCCCACCAGGGCGACCTTGGCGCCCAGCTCGGCCGCCGTGATCGCCGCGGAGAAGCCGGCGGAACCGGCGCCCACCACGATTAGGTCCGCGTGTTCGTTGCCACGCTTCGAAGGGGTATCGCAGCACGTGTACATGACTTCACTCATGATTTGCCACCGCTTTCTCCAGAAGTCGTTGCACCGGCAGAATCGGGGTATCTACGCTGCCGATAGAGTGCATAGAGTGTCAGCAGGATGAAAGCCGCGAGCGCCGGGAACAGAACGTAGTCGAGCCAGCCCAACCACGCGGAGAGGCCGACGGCGCCGAGCAGCACGACGAGGAGCGGCGTGAAGCAGCAGAGCGCAACCACGATCGTGCCGCCGGCACCAGTGCAGAGCATCTTCTTGTTCTTCGTCATCACGTTCTCCGTTGCGCTGTCATGAGGCTGCTCGAAGCATTGGCCCGAAGATCGCCATGCCTAACTCATGCGCTTCCTCCATCGAAAGGCGGTGACCTTGGATATCGGGATGGTTGGCGGTCCGCCATTCTTCGAGATGCTCGTCCGAACAGAAAAACGCCATCACTGTGCAGAGAGAGGAGGCTGCACAATTGTCTGCATAGCGCAGGCCCGTCCAGACGACCGCACGCTGCGGCGAATACGATGCGAGCGCGGTGCCATGGGCCTGGATTTCCACGCTGATCGACCGGTCGCAGGCTCTGCACCGCGAGTGCACGACGATGTCGCGCTCGTACATGGCTCCAGCCCCAAGGGCGTCGATGGCGCACATGGCATTGACGGACAGACCGTCAAAGAGAACGCGATGCTCGGTATCGCAGTCCGTGAACGGATAGGCCCCGCTTAAGCGATCTTGCTCCGCGTCGAAAACCACGAGGTCGCGCTCTCGCAATTGGGCGAGCACCTCTCTAGCCCGCTCTTCAGAAATGCCGGCCATGGCGGCAAGTGCAGGGAGGGTTGGGGCCCGGCCATGCCTCACGTAGTCTTGCAAGAGAATGCAACGCAGGCGATCCTCGATGTCGCTGACGTTGTCCCACCATCGCTCGATTTTGAGCACGGCGAAAATGTCCCCCAAGGCTCCTTCCGCCTTCGGCGAATGAATCACCGACCAGTCGGGGAAGCGCACTCCTGGCCGAATCGCCCAGGTCGGCCGGTCTGCCGCCCGGGTCCGGATTTCGTTGGATCGATCGACGGTCGCCATGGCGTGACACCCCTTCGCTCTATTCGGAAGATGCAACTTTCGACGGAAAGCCGACGTCGGCAGTCGCCTGCGTGAGTGCTGCGATCGTGGCCTTCTCGTCGTCGTAGCGGACAGTGGCCGTCTGGGCCTCGTAGGACACAACCACGTCCAGGACGCCCGCGACTTTCTCCAGGCTGCGCTTGACGATGTAGGGGCAGGAGGCGCACCACATGGGCACCCCGAGAGTGACGCTGCGTTGGGCGCCATAGGCGGCGGGGACCGCCCCGGCGAACGCGCCCAGCAAGCTCGCGCCCACAGCTGTGGCAATGAATAGGCGCTTCATGGCCCTCTCTCCTTGCTCTGCCTTTCGTTCACGATCATCGTTCCTTTGGACGGCGCCTTAAGTTTCGAGGAGCAGCGGCGCGTAATAGGGGAAGGCGAGGGCGGCCAGCACGAGAACCGTTGATAGCCAGAGAGCCGACTTGGTGATCCGCATCGACAGCGGCGTGCCGCACTGCCCATCCGCGTCACACGCCGCAGCACGGGGTTTCCGGTAGGTCCTGTAGAAGCCAAGCCCGAGAAATACCGCCGTCGCCACAAGGAAATATGGCTTATAGGGGTACAGCGATGCCAAATTTCCGATCCACGCACCGGTGATGCCGAGGCTGAAGAGGACCAGCGGCACGATGCAGCACGACGACATGGCCAGCGCACCGAGCACGCTGCCGCCGGCGAAGATCGTCCGTTGGGTCCGTTCGACCAGTCGGTGCGGAGCCCGCTCCCGCGCGGCGGCGCCTTCCGTCGCTTGTGCGCTTCTGTAGACCATCATTCGTTCTCCGCGGCGCTCCAGCTATTGCGAACCTACGCTCTGTAGTACCTACAGGTTCAAGCCCCTTCTTCGTGGCTGCGAAGTCGTGAGGAATCGGGAGATTTCTCGGCCGCACAGGCGCACTGTCACAGCCTCCATGCCCCAGAAGCCCGGGCAGTCCGGAGCCGGGCTCTGACTGATCCGGTTCTTGGGCCAGGTCGCGCAATCCTGTAGTCTCTACAGAGTCACAGGATGAACTATGAGGAAACGAGCATGTCGAAGGCCCCACGCCTGACGAGGGGTGTCGTCTCGAAGCTGACAGGTTGCAACCTCGAGACCATCCGGTATTACGAGCAGATCGGGCTCATGCCGCCACCGCCGCGGAGCGAGGGCGGTCACCGGCTTTATGACGACAACTTGCTGCGACGGCTGAACTTCATCCGCCGTTGCCGCGAGCTGGGATTCTCCCTGGAAGAAGTCCGCGGGCTCCTGACCCTCGTCGATGGCGGGACCTACACCCGCGGCGAGGTCAAAGACAGGACCGTAGCGCATCTCCGCAGCGTCCGCTCGAAGATCGTGGACCTCAAGGTGCTCGAGAAGACATTGAAGGAAATGGTCTCGAAATGCGTCGGCGACGAGGTTCCCGATTGTCCGGTGATCGATGCATTGTTTCGGAATGACGACCGCGCTCTGAGCCGCAGCCGTCCACGTTCACCGATCCAAGGCTCTTGATGGACCATTTCGCTTGTCGGTGCTCTCAGCGCTCCGTCAATATCCCGTGCGGAGAGTCCGTATCGGGTGGAGAAGGGACGGGAACTATACCCCGTCTAACGAGGCGCACATGCTGACCTTTCTCGAGATTGTCACTCGGCTCGATGTGGCGCCCGGGAGGATTCGAAATCCCAACCTGCTGGTCCGTAGGCACACGCGAGAAGCGGCGAGGCGTGATTCTTCGCCGGCAAATTCAACTGCACTCTCCACGCGCGCTGTCCTTTTCTGTCTCAATTGCTCGACGGGCGTGGTACAGCGAGTGCAAAGTGGACTTTGCGCGGGTCTGCAGAGATGATCGGGACGGCCCGCGATTTGCCCGACCATAAGTCGGCAAGTCCGGCCGACTGATTTTGGCGAAAGCGAAGAGCAAACGATCAAGGGGAGAATTTCGTGTCTGACAAACCCGTTCTCTACGGCTTCGATGGCTCCACCTACGTCCGGACCGTCCGCATGGTCCTTGCCGACAAAGGTGCCGAGTATGACCAAGTGCCGGTCAACGTTCTGGCGGGTGAGCCGAGGCAGCCGGAGCACCTGGCCCGACATCCCTTCGGCAAGGTTCCGGTTCTTGACATCAACGGGATGCGGATCCGCGAGACCGACGCGATCTGCAGGTATCTGGATGAGACGCTGCCTGGCCCTTCGCTGATCCCAGACAGTGCAAAGGATCGTGCCCGCATGTCGGAGGCGATCAGTCTCATCAATAGCTATGGCTATGCTGCACTGATCGGGGTCGCCGGCTACCATTTGTTCCCCGATTTCATCGGCGGCCAGAACGAGGACGCGCGAGCCGCCTGCCTCGAGGACAGCGAGAAACTGCTGAGGCTTTTGATGGAGATCAAGGGCGGAAGTGCGTGGCTGGCTGGCTCCAAGCCGAGCCTTGCAGACTACCTTCTCGCACCGATCCTATTCTACATCTCGTTGACGCCTGATGCCGATCACTTGCTGGGCATACCCGGTGTGTCGGATTGGTGGCAAGCCATGAACGGCATCGAGAGCTTCAAGGCAACCGAGCCGGATCTCGGCTGACCACCCACCTTCCCCAAAGATTCAAGCTCAGTCCGATCGCCTGGATTGATGTATCGGGCCTTGCAAGTGTCGGCCTCCGGGTCGAACCGCAGGAGGGGCCAGTGCGGCTTTGGTGCAGCGATCGAAAGATCGACGCATCTCGGTCTTTGATATCAGCCCTTATGCCTTCATGGCTCGGCAGCGGACAGATTCCGGGCGTCCACATGCCAGCATGCGGTTGAGAACGATGCAGCCGATGGCGACCTCGGTCTGCTGAGCCATGAAGGAACGTGCCCGCAAGCGTCGTCCGATCAGCGCCTTGTAGCGCCCGATGGCGGTTTCGATCAGAGCACGCTTGCCATAGCCGGTGGCCGCCTGCCATGTCAGCCGCCCGTCTTTCGCGATCGCCGCGACGTGGCTGTCCCTTTGACCCGGCGGTCCGGTGTCACCGCTTTCCACCGCTGTTGCACGAGGCGGGATGACAACCCTTGCCAGGCCACTGTGCTGTAGGACTTTTCCGTAGGTCGGCTTGCCGTCATAGGCGCCGTCCGCTGTGAACTGACCAATCTCGCCGTCGATCTGGTTGAGCAATGGCTCCACCTGGGAAAGATCGTCCGTGTCCTGATCGGTCAGCCCATGGGCAATGATCTCGCCGCTGTCGGCATCCACTGCCAGGTGCAGCTTGCGCCAGTTCCGCCGCGATCTGGCGCCATGCTTGCCCTCCAGCCATCGCCCGGCGCCGTAGATTTTCAATCCCGTGCTGTCGACCAGCACATGCAGCGGACCATCCGGGATAGACTGAGGCTGTCTTTGGGCTGATGGCGCCCCCTTCTGCGCCCTTCGGCTCAGCGTCGTGTGATCAGGGACGGGTATCTCCACTCCCATGAGATCAAATATTGAGCCCATCAATCCCTCGGTCTGGCGCAACCGCAGGCCGAAGACGCAACCCAGCGTCAGGGCGGTTTCGATGGCAAGATCGGAATACCGGGGCTGGCCACCGCGTGTTCTTCGCCGGGGCGCGCGCCACCCTGCCAATGCTTCCGGCGTGACCCACAGGGTCAGGCTACCGCGGCGCCGCAGGCCGGCCTCATAATCCGGCCAGTTCGTCACTCTGAATTTCATCTTCGCGATGTGATGACGGCGAGCGGTGTTGTATTTGTGGGGCATGGCACACGGGTCAAGCTGAAATCGGGCCTGACCGCCTATCGCCAAATTATTGACCATCTATGCACCAATGCCATCTTGAGATGCATGCCGCTTGCACCCGAGGCTCGCGATGCCGATGATGCGTCGGGAAAAAATGACAAACTTTGCAGAAGAATGCATAGGCCGAGGCGCGCCGCCTCGCCAGTATGACCGCGGTCAGGCGCGTAGGTAGCGGGCACCCATGCAACTGCGCCACCTTCGCTATCTGGTTACGCTCGGCCACGAGAAGCACTTCGGCAGGGCGGCTGAGCTTTGCCACGTGACCCAGTCGACGCTCTCCGCGGCAGTCCGCCAGCTGGAGTCGGAGATCGGCGCGCCCTTGATCGAGCGCGACAAGCGCTTCAAGGGCTTCACCGCCGAGGGCAAGGTGCTGCTCGGCTGGGCGACACGCGTGGTCGCCGAGCGCGCGGTGCTCGACCAGCAGATCGGTCTGCTGCGCGGCGAGCTCTCCGGCGAGCTGGGCCTCGGCGTGGTGCCTTCGGCACTGCCGACCATCGGCCTCTTGACCACGCCCTTCAGCCAAGCCCATGCCAACGTCACCTTCCAGATCCTGTCGCGCACCTCGGACGAGATCCAGCGCATGCTGGACGACTTCGTCATCGACGTCGGCATCACCTACCTGGACAGCGAGCCGCTGCACGGCGTCAGCACGTACCCGCTCTATGCCGAGCGCTACATTCTGCTGACGCCGGCGCGCGGGCCTTTCCGCGGGCGCAAGACCGTGACCTGGCGCGAGGTCGCCGAGACGCCGCTCTGCCTCTTGACGCCGGACATGCAGAACCGGCGCATCCTCAACAGCGTCTTCGCCTCGGTCGGCTGCGCGCCGCACGTCCATGCCCAGACCAACTCGGTGCTGACGCTCTGCTCACACATCCGCACCGCCGGCTGGTCCAGCGTGCTGCCCTACAACCTGCTGTGGCTGTTCGGCACGCCGTCGGGCATGCTTGCGCTGCCGCTGGTCGAGCCGGAGCGGCACTTCGCCATGGGCATGGCGGTGCGCCGCCAGAACCCGGTCCCGCCGCTGGTCGAGGCCTTCGTGAAATCGGTCCAGGCGCGCGACCTGGAGACCGAGATCAAGCCTCGCAAGAGTTGATCAGTAATCGATTATCTCGATTAAGATAGAGAAAAAACTCGTTTGAAGGCGATTTCATGGGCGCCCATCATGCGGTCCATGAAAACACAACCATCAGACGAGAGATCGATAATCCGGGATGCCAGGGCTGGGGATGCCGGACTCGTGCGCGCGATTGCCGAAGGGCTGAAGGGGCAGGAGGGGGCGCTGCTGCCCATCCTGCATGCCCTCAACGAACGCTTCGGCTACGTCGACGACCAAGCGGTGCCGGTCATCGCCGAGGTGCTGAACCTGTCGCGCGCCGAGGTGCACGGTGTTCTCTCCTTCTATCACGACTTCCGCCGCGCGCCGGCCGGCCGCGTCACGGTGAAGGTCTGTCGCGCCGAGGCCTGCCAGTCGGTGGGCGCCATGGCTCTCATCGAGCGAATCTGCGGGCGCCACGGCATCGCGCTGGGCGATACCTCCACAGCCGGCGTCACCATCGAGCCGGTCTACTGCCTGGGCAACTGCGCCTGCGCGCCGGCGGCCATGGTGAACGGACGCCTGCACGGGCGTCTCGACGCCGGGAAGCTCGACCGCATCGTCGGGGAGGCTCAGGAATGAGTATCGTCGTCTACGTTCCCGCCGATTCCGCCGCCCAGTCCGTCGGCGCCGAGGAGACCGCCGCGGCGATTCTGAAGGAAGCGGGGGCGCGCGGCCTCGATCTCAAGCTGATCCGCAACGGCTCGCGCGGCCTCTTCTGGCTGGAGCCGCTGGTCGAGGTGATGACCACGGCCAGCCGTGTCGCTTACGGCCCGGTAGCCGCCGCTGACGTGCCGGGGCTGATGGATGCCCTTGTCGTCGCCGGTGCGCATCCGCTGTGCCTGGGGCCGACTGAGGACATTGCCTACCTGAAGAACCAGGAGCGCCTGACCTTCGCGCGCATCGGCATCACCGATCCACTCGACCTCGCCGACTACGAGGCCCACGGCGGCCTCGCCGGGCTGCGCAAGGCGCTCATCATGGAGCCGGCGGCGGTCTGCGAGGAGGTCACCGAGTCCGGCTTGCGCGGGCGCGGCGGCGCCGGCTTCCCGGCCGGCATCAAGTGGAAGACCGTGCACGACCAGCCAGGCCCGCAGAAGTACGTCTGCTGCAACGCCGACGAGGGCGACAGCGGCACCTTCGCCGACCGCATGGTGATGGAGAGCGATCCCTTCATGCTCATCGAGGGCATGATCATCGCCGGTCTCGCCAGCGGCGCCACCGAGGGCTACGTCTACATCCGCTCCGAATACCCGCGCGCCGTCAGCCAGATGGAGGCGGCGGTGAAGGTGCTGGAGCGGGCCGGCTGGCTGGGCGCCAGCGTCGGCGGTTCGGGCCGCGCCTTCCGCCTGCACGTCCGGAAGGGCGCCGGCGCCTACATCTGCGGCGAGGAGTCTTCCATGCTGGAGAGCCTGGAGGGCAAGCGCGGCACGGTGCGCGCCAAGCCGCCGATCCCGGCGATTGCCGGCCTGTTCGGCAAGCCGACCGTCATCAACAACGTGCTGACGCTGGCCTCGGTGCCGATCATCCTCGCCAAGGGCGCCGCCTTCTACCGCGACTTCGGCATGGGCCGCTCGCGCGGCACCCAGCCGTTCCAGTTGGCCGGCAACATCAAGCGCGGCGGCCTGGTGGAGAAGGCCTTCGGCGTCACCCTGCGCGAACTGATCGAGGACTTCGGCGGCGGCACCGCCTCGGGCCGGCCGTTCCGCACGGCGCAGCTTGGCGGCCCCCTGGGCGCCTATATTTCCGAAGACATGCTCGACCTGCCGGCCGACTACGAGGCCCTGGCCGAGGGCGGTGCCATGCTCGGCCACGGCGGCCTCGTGATCTTTGACGAGACCGTCGACATGGCGGAGATGGCGCGCTTCGCCTTTGAGTTCTGCGAGATCGAGAGCTGCGGCAAGTGCACGCCCTGCCGCATCGGCGCCATTCGCGGCAAGGAGACCGTGGGGAAGGTGCTGCGCGGCGAGGACGTCGCCCGGAACATCGCGCTGATCGACGACCTCTGCGAGCTGATGCGCGACGGTTCGCTCTGCGCCATGGGCGGCCTGACGCCGATGCCCGTGCTTTCCGCCCTCCGTCTCTTCCCGGAAGATTTCGACCGCGCGCCGCGGCTCGCGGCCGAGTGAGGACAAGCCCATGACCCTGCATCCCGAGACCGACTACGGCACCCCGGCGCGCGAAGGCGCCGAGGTCACCCTCACCATCGATGGCGTCGCGGTGACGGTGCCGGAGGGCACCTCCGTCATGCGCGCCGCCGCCCTGGTTGAGCGCGAGGTGCCCAAGCTCTGTGCCACCGACAGCCTGGAATCCTGGGGTTCCTGCCGCATGTGTCTGGTGGAGATCGAGGGCGTGCGCGGCACGCCGTCGTCCTGCACCACGCCGGTGCGCGCGGGCATGAAGGTGACCACCAACTCGCCGCGCATCGAGAAGCTGCGCCGCGGCATCATGGAGCTCTACATCTCCGACCACCCGCTGGACTGCCTGACCTGTGCGGCCAACGGCGACTGCGAGCTGCAGGACACTGCCGGTGCGGTTGGCCTGCGCGAGGTGCGCTACGGCATGAAGGGCGAGAACCACTTCGACGAGGGCCACAAGGTCGCCGCCGACGTCTCCAACCCCTACTTCCAGTACGATCCCTCAAAGTGCATCGTCTGCTCGCGCTGCGTGCGCGCCTGCGAGGAGACGCAAGGGACCTTCGCCCTGACCATCGAGGGCAGGGGCTTCGAGAGCCGCGTCTCGCCGGGCGCCGGCATGGACCACTTCTTCTCCTCCGACTGCGTTTCCTGCGGCGCCTGCGTGCAGGCCTGCCCGACGGCGACCCTGGTCGAGAAGTCGGTGGTCGAGCACGGCACGCCGACCCGCTCCGTGCTGACCACCTGCGCCTACTGCGGTGTCGGCTGCTCCTTCAAGGCCGAGCTGCAGGGCGACACCGTGGTGCGCATGGTGCCGGCCAAGGGCGGCGGCGCCAACGAGGGGCATTCCTGCGTGAAGGGCCGCTTCGCCTGGGGCTATGCCACCCACAAGGACCGCATGCTGAGGCCCATGGTGCGCGACAGGATCACCGACCCCTGGCGCGAGGCCTCCTGGGACGAGGCGATCGATTTCGCCGCCGAGCGCTTCAAGGCGATTCAGGCCAAATACGGCAAGGATTCGATCGGCGGCATCACCTCCTCGCGCTGCACGAACGAAGAGGTCTACGTCGTGCAGAAGATGATTCGCGCCGCCTTCGGCAACAACAACGTCGATACCTGCGCGCGGGTCTGCCATTCGCCGACCGGCTACGGCCTGAAGCAGACCTTCGGCACCTCGGCGGGCACCCAGAACTTCAAGTCGGTGGAGAAGGCGGACGTCGTCCTGCTGGTCGGCGCCAACCCGACGGACGCGCATCCGGTCTTCGCCTCGCGCATGAAAAAGCGGCTGCGCCAGGGCGCCGAAATCATCGTCGTCGACCCGCGCCGCATCGACCTGGTGCGCACGCCGCACATCAAGGCAGCCCAGCACATCCAGCTCAGGCCCGGCACCAACGTCGCGGTGATGAACGCCCTGGCCCATGTCATCGTGACCGAGGGCCTGGTGAACGAGGACTTCGTCGCCGAGCGCTGCGAGACCGCCGAGTTCGAGCGCTGGCGCGCCTTCGTCGCCGAGGAGCGCAATTCGCCCGAGGCCCTGGCCGAGAACATCGGTGTGCCGGCGGGCCTGCTGCGCCAGGCGGCGCGGCTCTATGCCACCGGCGGCAACGCGGCGATCTACTATGGCCTCGGCGTCACCGAGCATTCCCAGGGATCGACCATGGTCATGGCCATGGCCAACCTCGCCATGGCGACCGGCAACATCGGCCGCGAGGGCGTCGGCGTGAATCCGCTGCGCGGCCAGAACAACGTGCAGGGCTCCTGCGACATGGGCAGCTTCCCGCACGAGTTCCCAGGCTACCGCCACGTCAGCGAGGTGGAGACGCGCAAGCTCTTTGAGGACGCCTGGGGCGTGCCGCTGCTGGACGAGCCGGGGCTGCGCATCACCAACATGCTCGCCGCCGCGGTCGACGAGACCTTCAAGGGCATCTTCATCCAGGGCGAGGACATCGCCCAGTCGGACCCGAACACCCAGCACGTCCAGGCCGGCCTGGAGGCGATGGAATGCGTCGTCGTCCAGGACCTCTTCCTGAACGAGACGGCGGCCTTCGCCCATGTCTTCCTGCCCGGTACCTCCTTCCTGGAGAAGGACGGCACCTTCACCAACGCCGAGCGCCGCATCAACCGCGTCCGTCCGGTCATGGAGGAGAAGAACGGGATGTCCGAGTGGAAGGCGGTCTGCCGCCTCGCCGCCGCCATGGGCTACCCCATGCACTACGAGACGGCCGGCGAGATCATGGATGAGATCGCCCGCCTGACACCGTCCTTCAGCGGCGTGAGCCACAAGCGCCTCGACGAAGCCGGATCGCTGCAGTGGCCGGTGAACAACCAGTTCCCCAACGGCGCGCCGATCATGCACGTCGGCGGCTTCGTGCGCGGCAAGGGCCGCTTCATGCTGACCGAGTACGTGCCGACGGAAGAGCGCGCCTCGCGCTACTACCCGCTGATCCTGACCACGGGCCGCATCCTCAGCCAGTACAACGTCGGCGCCCAGACCCGCCGCACGGAGAATTCGCGCTGGCACGACAAGGACATCCTGGAGATCCATCCCTTCGACGCCCAGGAGCGCGGCATCGCCGACGGCGACAGGGTGACCATCGCCAGCCGCGTCGGCGCTACCACCCTGATGGCGGCGGTCTCCGAGCGCATGCCGCAGGGCGTCGTCTACACCACCTTCCACCACCCCTTGAGCGGCGCCAACGTCATCACCACGGAGAATTCCGACTGGGCGACCAACTGCCCCGAGTACAAGGTGACGGCGGTGCAGGCGACCAGGTCCAACCAGCCGTCCGACTGGCAGGAGCGCTACCACAGGCTGGCGGTGGAGAACTACCGGGTAGCGCCGGCGGCGGAATGAGCATGGAGATCCGCCGCCTGACGGGCGCCCCGCCGCCTCACTCTCCGGTCGTCGAGGGCAGCGTCGTGTCGCGCGACGGTAGCCGCGCCGCCGTCTGGCGGGTGCCGGAGGAAACGCCGCTGGCGGTCCTGCTGAATGGGGAGGCCTTTGCCGTGATGATGGGCACGCCCGCCGACCTGGAGGACTTCGCCGTCGGCTTCGCGCTCACCGAGGGCATCGTCGACAGGGTGGAGGAGATCGCCAGCCTGCGCATCGCCGAGGCGCGCGACGGCCTGGTGCTGAACCTGCGCGTCGACCCGGCCCGCGTGGCCGCGGTCGAAGACCGCCGGCGCGCGCTGGCCGGCCGCGCCGGCTGCGGCGTCTGCGGGGCGCAGACCATCGCCGCCGCCCTGCCGCGGCCGCCCAAGGTCGCCGGGCCGCTGCCGTCGATCGGCGCGCTGCATGCCGCCTACGCGGCGCTGCCGGGCCTGCAGGCGATGAACGCGGAAAACCGCTCGACCCACGCCGCCGCCTTCTGCAGCCTCGCGGGCCACATCGAACAGCTGCGCGAGGACATCGGCCGGCACAACGCCCTCGACAAGCTGGGCGGCGCGCTGGCGCGCGAGGGGCGCAATGCCGCCGGCGGCTTCATCCTGCTGTCCAGCCGCATCAGTGTCGAAATGGTGCAGAAGGCGGCGGTGCTGGGCGCGCCCTTCCTTGCTGCCGTCTCGGCGCCCAGCGCGCTCGCCCTGCGCATGGCGCGCAACGCCGGCATGGGCCTCGCCGGCCTTGCCGGCGGCGACATCATGATCTTCGAAACCGCTTCGATCAGGGAGACCGCGGCATGAACACCCAGGATCTCGTCCGCATGGCCAACCAGATCGCCGACTACTACAAGGCCTACCCCGAGGACGAGGCGGTCAGCGGCGTCGCCGCCCACATCCGCAGCTTCTGGGACCCGCGCATGCGCGCCAATCTCGCGGCGCATATCGCCGCCGGCGGCAAGGGCCTCAACGCGCTGGCGCTCGCCGCCGCGCGCAGCCTCTTCGCCCCGGCGGAGTAACGCGCCGGACGCACTCCGTCACGGAAAGCGCGTCCCTTCCTCGACGACGTTGAGGTCCATGTGGCTGAGCATGAACCGGCCGGATGCATGGTCACCTTATGGCACTAGGCCGAAGTGAGCGAACGACCAGTCCTGGTCCGCTTTGTGACGCGTACCGCGTGCAGGTGGTCGATGCCGCAGGGCAGATCGATCTGCGACCCGTCGAGGTCGGCCTCAACAACAAGGTGGCGGTGGAAGTGCGCGGCGGTCTCAGCGAGGGCGAGAGCGTGGTCATTGGTCAGGCAGACAGCGGCGCGCCGGCGCAGCCCACCCGCGGCAGCCGCCGCGGCCCGCTCGGATTCTAGGCGATGACCACTCTCATCAGCGGGCTGCGCCCGCTCATCGCGCTCAGCAGGGTGCGGCGGGAGTTCCCTTCGGGCGAGGGTACCATCACGGTGCTGAAGGACATCGACCTGACGATCAACGCCGGCGAGATGGTGGCTATCGTCGGGCCGTCGGGCTCCGGCAAGTCGACGCTGATGAACATTCTCGGCTGCCTCGACCGGCCGACCGCCGGCAGCTACCGCGTCTCCGGCCGGGAAACCGCCGCGCTCGACGCCGATGCCCTGGCGGCGCTGCGCCGCGAGCACTTCGGCTTCATCTTCCAGCACTACCACCTGCTGGCGGAGCTGACGGCGCTCGGCAATGTGGAGATCCCGGCGATCTATGCCGGCCTGCCGCCGCGCGAGCGGCGCGCCCGCGCGGTCGAGCTGCTGACCCGCCTCGGCATGGCCGAGCGCCTGGAGCATCCGCCCGGCAAGCTGTCGGGCGGCCAGCAGCAGCGCGTCTCGATCGCGCGGGCGCTGATGAACGGCGCCAGCGTCATCCTGGCCGACGAGCCGACGGGGGCGCTCGACCAGCAGACCGGTGAGGAGGTCCTGCGCCTGCTGGGCGAGCTGCACGCCGCCGGCAAGACCGTTATCATCGTCACTCACGACCTCTCGGTGGCGGCGCGCGCCGAGCGGGTCATCGAGATCAGCGACGGCAACATCGTCGCCGACCGCCGCAGCGAGGCCGCGGGCCCGGCCGGCCGTATCGCAGTGCCCGGCGGCGCGGCGCGGACGGCAACAGATCCGGCGCCGCGGGCGGACTCGCTGCGGGCGCTCGCCGACCGCTTTGGCGAAGCCTTCCTCATGGCACTGCGGTCGATGAAGGCGCACCGCCTGCGCACCTTCCTCACCATGCTCGGCATCATCATCGGCATCGCCTCGGTGGTCTGCGTGGTGGCCCTGGGAGAGGGCTCGCGCCAGTCGGTGCTGGCGAGTATCAGCCGCCTCGGCACCAACACGCTGGAGATCTTCCCCGGCAAGGACTTCGGCGACGTGCGCTCCGGCAAGGTCACGACGCTGGGGGTCGCCGACGCCGAGGCGCTCGCCCGCGAGGCCTATGCGGCGGCGGTGACGCCGACCGTCACCACCAGCGGCACCCTGCGCTTCGGCGCCAGGGAGGCGAGCGCCCAGATCAACGGCGTGGGCGACCAGTACTTCGACGCGAAGGGCGTCGCATTGCTGGAAGGCCGCCTGTTCGACGCCGACAGCCTGCGCAGCCGCGCGCAGCACGCCGTCATCGACAGGAACACCCGCGACACGCTCTTTGCCGGCTTCGGCGGCAGCCCGGTGGGCGAGATCGTCCTCATCGGCCGGGTGCCCAGCCGCATCGTCGGCGTGGTGGAGAACCGCCAGGGCGGCTTCGGCTCCAGCAGCTCGCTCTCGGTCTACCTGCCCTACACCACGGTGCAGGCGCGCATCCTGGGCGACAGCGCCCTGCGCAGCATCACCCTCAGGGTGAGCGACGACACCCCGACTGCCAGCGCCGAGCAGGCGGTCACCCAGCTGCTCACCCAGCGCCACGGCACCAAGGATTTCTTCGTCCTCAACACCGACGACATCCGCCAGGCCATCACCAGCACGACCGACACCATGACGCTGCTGATCGCGGCCATCGCGGTCATCTCCCTCATCGTCGGCGGCATCGGCGTCATGAACATCATGCTGGTGTCGGTGTCGGAGCGCATCAGCGAGATCGGCGTGCGCATGGCGGTGGGCGCGCGGCGGAGCGACATCCTGCAGCAGTTCCTCATCGAGGCGGTGCTGGTCTGCCTGATCGGCGGCGTGCTCGGCATCGCCGCTGCGCTCGCCTTCGGCATCGGCTTCGGCGCCCTCGAGACCAGCTTCAGCCTCGTCTACTCGCCGGCCTCGATCGTCGCCGCCGTCGTCTGCGCGACGCTGATCGGCATCGTCTTCGGCTACCTGCCGGCGCGCAACGCCGCCCACCTCGACCCGGTGGTCGCCCTCTCACGGGACTAGGGTCGCGGGACTAGGTGGACGGTGTGCTGTGGGTGTTGCGCACGGGGGCGCCCTGGCGCGACCTGCCCGACGAGTCCGGCCCCTGGAACAGCGTCTACGTGCGCTTTCGACGATGGGCGCGCAAAGGGGTTTGGGAGAGTCTTTTCAAGGCTTTGAGCGAGAACCCCGACTTCGAGCAGGTGATGGTCGACGCGACCATCGTGCGGGCGCATCAACATGCCGCCGGCGCAAAAGGGGGACTCAGAAGGAGGCCATCGGCCGCTCGCGGGGCGGCCTGAGCAGCAAGATCCACATCGCTGTCGACGCCCTCGGCAACCCGCTTCGCCTTACCCTCACCGCCGGCCAGGTGCATGAAGCAACCCAGGCCCTCGCCTTGATCGAAGGCTTCCCGCTGATCAGTCTGATCGCCGACAAGGGCTACGACAATGATGCCTTTCGCAGCCATCTCGCCGAGGCCGAGGTCGAGGCGGTGATCCCGCCCCTCGGATCGCGCCAGGTCGAGCTCGCTTACGACGAAGACGCCTAGGCGATTGGAGTCCAGTGTCTTGAGCGGGATGTTGATGAAGAGATCCAGGTTGCCCTCAACGAGCTGCTGCGTGGTGAAGGCCGATCCGGAAACCAAATCGGCGTAATTGCGGGTCGAAAGCCACTTGGTGAGGTCGGCCGCGTTGGCATAGATGCCAGAGAAGGTCTCGTCGGCCTTCATGTCCATCAAAGACCCGGCCAGGTCGCGGGCCTGATAGCTCGCTGAGTTCTCATGGATCTCCGCCAGGCGCTCTTTCTCGGCAGTTTCGCTTTCGGTCAGCCGCTCTCGGAAGGTCCGGAGGGTCCGTTCCGATTGTGGGAGATCCGGGTCGAAAACCAGGTCGGACAGGAGGCAGGTCACCAGGGCGCGGCCCTGCGAAATGAAGAAATGGTTGTCGCCGCTGCCGGCGCGTATCTGGTCGTCGCCGGCGATCCACTGGACCACGGAGGCAACGTTGTCGTCGGCTTCCGGGGTTTCCGGGTCGATCCAGCTCAAAACATTGAAACCGCTCGATTGCGGGTCATTCGGCGAAACCACGATAACGTCTCGGCGCATCTTCTTGCGCGCGGCGATCGTCATTGGCGCCAGTTCGTTTGAGGGATCGAGGGTGATGATCGAATGGGGCCAGCGAACCAGGGTCGGGACTGCAATCGAGGTCGATTTGAAGCCGCCGGCGCCGGCGAAAACCAGGCCATGGGTGGACGAGGTGTCGCACTGGTATTCGAGCAGGGGAGCGGAGCCGCCCTTGCCCCAGGACCGCCGATCTTTGGGATTAAAGGGCCTGTTGGCCACTTTGTCCTGATCTACCCTGTAGGCCTCGCCGACGACGATCCCGGGCGTATGCGGCAGGCGCTTCTTGGCCTCGGAGATCGGCATCCAATCGGCCGTGCCGAAATTGCCGCTCCTTGCCCGCTCGACGTGGCCCTGGCGCCAGAAGGGGAGGCGACGACGCCCCAGGCCTGCCGGGGAGAAGGCCGCGACAGTGCACAAGACCGTGCCCACCATGAGCGAGACGACAACGACGGCATCGGCCAGCAGTTCGGTCAGCTGGTATTGGTCGCGATAGGGCCATAGGCGGCGGGCTTCGCGGATGACCATCACCAGCAGGGCAACGGCGGTGAGGAGGATAGGGGCGACCGCCGGAAGGCGCGCGAACCAACTCGAAGCGTTGAGATCTGAGGCGCAGCCCCATGGGTGCTCTCGTCCGCGCCACCACCGGCTGGATTGGTGGTGGAATTTGACGCCCAAGACCTGCCATGCCGTCGCAACCGCCCATTCTCCATTTGGAATCCCGCTCGGAAACCCACGGAAATCCGTGGCTAGAATCGGACGTTTGTACCCAAATACTGGCGGAAAACTGCGCAAAACAGCTGACTCTTAATCAGCGGCTCTATAGAGCCCGGCGCTAAACCGCTTTCTAGACGGCCATCTCGCAATTTCGAACCCACATCCGCAGTAGGTCAGGCTCGAGACTGCTTCCATTGCTGTCTGGCTCGACAGCAGGACTGGGTCCACACACAAGGAGGGCAGCATGAAAATCAGAATACTAAGTGACTTACACCTAGAGTTTGGTGACTTCGCGCCTCCGCCGGTGGCGGCGGATGTGACCGTATTGGCCGGAGACATCTACAAGCACGATCTCGGTATCGTATGGGCGGCGGAGTGCTTTCTGCCAGAGCGGACGATCTATGTGCTCGGGAATCACGAGCTCTATGGCTCGGAATACCACAGGACGATCGAGGCTTGCAGGCTCAGCGCTGCCGAACACGGCCTCAAATTCTTGGAGAACAGCACTGTCGTCATCGATGGCGTCCGCTTTATCGGCACGACGTTGTGGTCCGACTTCTGTCTTGACGCCGCCGGCAGCAGCCAGGCCCTGGCGATGACCGTGGCCGGCTCGATGATCAACGATTTTAGAGTGATTTCATGGAATGACAGTGATCGCCGCTTGAGACGATTCCAACCTGCCGATGCCCTGGCGCTGCACGAGGAATCGCGAATGTTCCTCGAAACTGAGCTGGCAACGCGGTTCGCCGGCAAGACCGTCGTCGTTACTCATTTCCTCCCGTCGGCCAAGTCGATCTCACGACGCTTTGCGGGCAGTCCGCTGAACGCCTATTTCTGCTCCGATCTGCGTACCATGATCGAGCGGCACCAGCCGGCGGTCTGGGTCCACGGCCACACTCACGATTCATGCGATTACACCATCGGCCGCACTAGAGTCCTCTGCAATCCGAGGGGATATCAGGGATACGAACTCAATCCGGATTTCGATCCGGCGCTGGTCCTGGAGGTCTAGTGGTGGGGTAGCGGGGGGTTCGCGATGGTGAGGGCAGGCCCGCCGCCGCGCCGGTGGAGCCCCGATGGCGATGTTGGATGGCAGGTGGTCGGGCAACCCTGCTGCCCTGGCCACTCCGACGCCTCTGGACCCATCTCTTCAACGATGAGGAACGGCCGCCGCCATCCGCTAAGCGCGGTGACGATTCATTGGGCCACCACGAGACGAGCGGACCCAAATCAAAAATAGCCACGCGACGCAGGTCGCATTTCGGAAACCCCAATGAGGACCATTCAAGATGACCCATACTCTTTGCCAAGCCGACGACGCGGCGGCTGCCGCGCGCAGGCTCTCCGTCAGCCTGGTCAACAGCGCCCACGAACGCTGCGATCCGGCGGATCTCGACAATGTCGACGACTGCGACAGCCTCCTGGCGTTGATAGACTGGAGTTCCAGGCGACTCCACGGCCAGCCGCTCCGCGACCTTCTTCGGGCGGCAGCTGCCCAAGCCGGCATCGCTCTACCAGAAGAGGCGGACGGCCCGTCCGCAGATGTCGAGGGGCTGGTCCTGCAGTCCATGCAAGCCGGAGCCGACCGCCTGGCCGAGCTGCGGGCAGCGGCCATGCCCAGCCTCGGCGAGGCAATCCAGCGAGCGGTGGCGTGGATTCTGCGCGAGCGGGAGCACGCCGAAAGCTCGGGACTTTTCGAGATGCTTCTCGAAGCCGGCCGCAACAGAGACGCCAGGAAACTGGAAGAGCTGGCAGCCCTCGAGCGCTCGACAGACCCCGCCTGGCTGACACAGCTGGGCATGGTCATCCGTCACGGCGCGTATCCCGCAATTCCTGCCACACCCGCCGAATGGGCCGCAGCGCGCCAGTGCCTCCAGGACCTCCTTCTCCTGCAGGTGCGTGAACGTATTAGCACGTACTGGCATCCCTGCGGGGGCCGGGTCGAGCTGGCCTCGGCGACGCTCTCGCCGCACCAAGAGGCCGAGGTGAGGGCAGCAGCCGAGTCGATCCTCGGCCTTGGCTAAGTGTGGGCGCTGTCGGGTGGAAAGGTTCGACAGTGCCGATCGGAAAGCGCCGGGACCAGTTGGTCTCGGCGCCTTCTCCGACGGAGCCGCCGATGTTGGCTATGACGCGGTCCGCTGTCGGTGATGCGCGGGCTTTCCGCCGGCCTCGGCCGATCCGGTCAGCCGCGTAGCGGATGCGGGGTGGTGCGGGCGGGCCGTTGACCGGACGGTGCGTCCGGCCAGGCTTGCGTCAATACTTGAGAGGACCCGTTAAGGGAGACGAAGCTGCAGAATGAAACCACGCCATTCAAATCGAAAGGCTATGAATTCCGGTCCAATTTTGAACCGCCGCAGCAGGAAAATCCCGCTGCCTCAGTGGCACACTTTCTCACCGCCGCTTACACCCCACCACGGCACCGCCGTTTTCGACCTCCTCGGCAAGGTCATGCCGGACTGGCGCCGCCGCAAGGACCGCCTGGAGCGGGTGATGGCTTGACGGGGCGTTCGATTCGTCGATCTCCTCCACGCTCCCGAGACCCCCTCAACCCATCGAATATCTCCGCCAGCGGCCAGAGGGGGCTGAGATGTTCCAGCCAGCACGATCAATATCCGAGGCCTTCGCGCCTCGGATTCATCGAAACGGCCTGACGGTGGCGGGCGATACCGTTTCCGTCGGTCTGCATCCAGAGGAGAGTGGTGCCGGCTGCAGGATTCGAACCCGCGACCCACGGTTTACAAAACCGTTGCTCTACCAACTGAGCTAAGCCGGCCCGTTAGCCCAAAAGTTAGCCTGGGCCGATTTTGGACTTTCCAATTTCGGAAAATATCTTTATTTTACCAATGTATTACGAGAAGTTCGCTTCCTTCTTACAAATCAGGTGCTCTACCAGCTGAGCTAAGCCGGCCCAAAGGGCGCGCGCCGGGGGGTTGTCCAGGGCGCGGAGGCAAGATAGGGCGGGCTGCCGCGGCCCGCAAGCTTGGGCAGGGGGTGGGCGGATCTGCGCCGCGCCGCCGGCGCTTGCCTCGCTGCGGCGGGCGGGCTTAAGGTCCGGGAAACGGACGGGCGCCAAGGCCCGCCGGCCCTCTCTCAGCGTCCAGGGAGCACCCCGCCCATGTCTGCCGCTCTTTCCATCGAATCCGTGAAATCCCAGGCCGGCGGCCTTTCCTTCCGCAACCAGGCCTTCATCGACGGCAAGTTCGCGCCGGCCGCCTCCGGCAAGACCTTCGACTGCGTCTCCCCCATCGACGGCAGGGTGCTGACCCAGGTCGCCGCCGGCGACAAGGAGGACGTCGAGCGCGCCGTGCAGGCCGCGCGCGCCGCCTTCGAGGACGGCCGCTGGGCGCGCCGGGCGCCGGTCGAGCGCAAGAAGATCATGCTGCGCTGGGCCGAGCTGCTGGAGCAGCACACCACCGAGCTGGCGCTGCTCGAGACCCTCGACATGGGCAAGCCGATCGGCGATGCCAGCCGCATCGACATTCCCGCCGTGGTGAACTGCATCCGCTGGTACGCCGAGGCCGTCGACAAGGTCTACGACGAGATCGCGCCGACCGGCGACGATGCCGTGGCCATGCTGGTGCGCGAGCCGCTGGGCGTCGTCGGTGCCGTGGTGCCGTGGAACTTCCCGCTGCTGATGGCGGCCTGGAAGATGGGCCCGGCCCTGGCCAGCGGCAACTCGATGATCATCAAGCCGGCCGAGCAGTCGCCGCTGACCATGATCCGCTGCGCCGAGCTGGCCGCCGAGGCGGGCCTGCCCGACGGCGTGCTGAACGTGGTGCCGGGCTTCGGCGAGACCGCCGGCCAGGCGCTCGGCCGCCACATGGACGTCGACGCCATCGCCTTCACCGGCTCCGGCGAGGTCGGCAAGCTGTTCCTCAGGTACGCCGGCGAGTCCAACATGAAGCGGGTGTCGCTGGAGTGCGGCGGCAAAACGCCGAACATCATCATGGCCGACGCGCCGGACCTCGACGCCGCGGCCACCGCCGCCGCCTGGGGCATCTTCTTCAATCAGGGCGAGGTCTGCAACGCCGGCTCGCGCCTGCTGGTCGAGGACAAGGTGAAGGACCAGGTCGTCGAGCGCATCCTGCAGGTCGCCAAGTCCCTGCGCGTCGGCGACCCCCTCGACCCGGCGACCCAGATGGGCGCCATGGTCGACCAGACGCAGATGGATCGCGTGCTCGGCTACATCGAGAAGGGCAGGTCGGAGGGCGCCGCGGTCGCGCTGGGCGGCCAGCGCATCCTCGCCGAGAGCGGCGGCTACTACATCGAGCCGACGGTCTTCGACGGCGTGAAGAACGACATGACCATCGCCCAGGAGGAGATTTTCGGGCCGGTGCTCTCGACCATCTCCTTCGGCGACGCCGACGAGGCCATCCGGATCGGCAACGACACGCTCTACGGCCTGGCCGCCGCGGTGTGGACCAGCGACATCAAGAAGGCGCATCGCGCCGCCAAGGCGCTGCGCGCCGGCAGCGTCTGGGTGAACTGCTTCGATGCCGGCGACATGACGACGCCCTTCGGCGGCTACAAGCAGTCCGGCTTCGGCCGCGACAAGTCGCTGCACGCGCTGGAGAAGTACACCCAGCTGAAGACCATCTGGATCGACCTCAGCTGAGCCGGCAGGCCGCGCCGCCAAATCCCTGCCGTTCAAGAACTTGCCTGTCCTCTGTCCCGCCGATGCCCCAGCGATGCCTCATCCGGAGGTGTCGTGACAGCCTATCCTTGCAATCGAGATGGGAGAACTGGATAGGACTGAATGACGCTTTTCAACTTTCGCGCTCCGAACGGGTTTTGCACGGACCAGGCGCTGCGTGAGCTTGGCGGCGATTACCTGGAATTCGACGAAGTGCTCTCCAGCGGCAGCGAACTGGGATTGGAGGAGGACTCCGCCGGCTATCTGACGCTGATTGAAGAGGGCGAATTCGAGTAGGGCGCTACAGCGCCTTTCGCAGGTAGACGCGGTCATAGCCGGCGACCTGCACGCGCTTCGTCTCGACATAGCCGAGGTGCCGGTAGCGCGCGATGTTCTCCACCATCAGCTCGTTGGTGTAGAGCTCGACCGCGGCGTAGCCCTGGCGGCGGGCTTCCGTTTCGGTGAACGTCATGAGCCGCTTGCCGAGGCCGCGGCCGTGGCAGGCCGGGTCGACGGCGATGTTGTCGAGCAGCAGAAAATCCTCGCAGGGCTCCAGCACCACAAGGCCAAGGATCTCGCCGCTCTCCTCCAGCACATGGGTCTGCCCGTCCGCGATGCGCCGGGCGTAGTCGTCGAGCAGCGGCGCCGGCGGGCGGTCCATGCGTTCCAGATAGGGCCGGTAGGCGGCCTCGACGATCGCCTCGATGCGCGCCTGGTCGGCGAGCAGGGCGGGACGGATCGTCGCGGTCATCGCTAGAAGCGCTGCTTGCCGCCGTCGGCGGTGAGCAGCGGGCCATAGAGATCCGGGCGGCGGTCGCGGAACAGGCCCCAGGAGGCGCGCTTCACGCGCAGGGCGTCGAGGTCGAAGGTGGCGGTGATCACCGCGCGGCTCTCGCCGTCGGCTTCGGCGACCTTGGCGCCCAGCTCGTCGGCGATGAAGGAGGCACCGTAGAAGGTGAGCTGCGCGGCCTCGCCGTCCTCCCGGCCGATGCGGTTGGAGCTGACCAGCGGCACCATGTTGGCGGCGGCGTGGCCCTGCATGGTGCGCTGCCAGTGGTCCTTGGAGATCAGCGTCGGGTCCTGCGGCTCGTTGGCGATGGCGGTCGGGTAGAACAGGATCTCGGCGCCCATCAGCGCCATGACGCGCGCACTCTCGGGAAACCACTGGTCCCAGCAGATGCCGCTGCCGAGGGTGCCGTAGCGCGTCGGCCAGACGCGGAAGCCGGTGTCGCCGGGATTGAAGTAGTATTTTTCCTGATAGCCCGGCCCGTCGGGGATGTGGGACTTGCGGTAGACCCCGAGGATACGGCCGTCGGCATCGATCATCGCCAGTGAATTGTAGTGCGCGTTGTTGGCGCGCTCGAAGAAGCTGACCGGCAGCACGACCTCGAGCTCCGCCGCCAACGCCGCCATGCGGGCGAGCAGCGGATTGTTCTCGGCCGGTGCGGCGAGCGCGAAGTGTTCCTGCTTCTGGTCGCAGCAGAAGTAGGGCGTCTCGAAGAGCTCCTGGATCAGCACCACCTGGGCGCCCTGGCCGGCGGCCTCGCGCACCAGGGCCTCGGCCCCGGCAACGTTGGCCTCGCGGTCCCAACTGCAGGCCATCTGGGTGGCGGCGACGGTGATCTCACGCATCGAAACGCCCTCTCTATCTGCGGTGCGACCTCGTCCTAGGAGATGCCAAGGTCTTTTGCGGTCAGATCGATCGCCCGGCGCAGGCGGGCAATCAGCTCGTCGATCTCCGGCCGGCTGATGATCAGCGGCGGCGACAGGACCATGGTGTCGCGCACGGCGCGGCTGACGACGTTCTGCTTCACGCAGTGGTCGCGACAGAGCAGGCCGGCACGGCCCTCCGGCTTGAAGCGGGCGTGGCTCGCCTTGTCGGTGACCAGCTCCACCGCGCCGAGCAGGCCGATGCCGCGCACCTCGCCGACCAGGGGGTGCTCGGCCAGCGTGGCGAGCTGCTGCTGCAGGTAGGGGCCGACGTCCTCGCGCACCCTTTCGACGAGGTTCTCCTCCTCGATGATGGCGATGTTCTCCAGCGCCACCGCGCAGGGCACCGGATGGCCGGAGTAGGTGAAGCCGTGGGCGAACTCGCCGCCCTTTTCCCACAGCACCTCGACCATGCGCGCGCCGATCATCACGGCGGAGAGCGGCAGGTAGCCGGAGGTCAGGCCCTTGGCCAGGGGCATGATGTCCGGCCTGATGTCGAAAGTATCGCTGCCGAACCACCGGCCGGTGCGCCCGAAGCCGCAGATCACCTCGTCGGCGATCAGCAGGATGTCGTACTGCCGGCAGATGCGCTGGACTTCCGGCCAGTAGCTCGCCGGCGGGACGATGACGCCGCCGGCACCCTGCACCGGCTCGCCGATGAAGGCGGCCACGGTCTCGGGCCCGAGCGCCAGGATCTTCTCCTCGATGGCGTGGGCCGCGGCCTTGCCGAAGTCCGCCGGCGACAGGCCGCCGCCCTCGCCGTACCAGTAGGGCTGGCGCACGTGGTGGAAGCCGGGCAGCGGCAGGCCGTCCACTTCGTGCATCGGCTTCATGCCGCCGAGGCTGGCGGACGCCATGGTGCTGCCGTGGTAGCCGTTTGTGCGGCCGATGATGTTCACCCGCTCGGGCTGGCCGGCGAGCTTCCAGAAGCGGCGCACCATGCGGGCGATGGTGTCGTTGGCCTCCGAGCCGGAGGAGGCGAAGAACACCTTGTCGAGGCCTGCCGGCGTGATCGCGGCGAGCTTCTCGGCCAGCTCGATGGAAGCCGGCGTGGCGGTCTTGAAGAAGGTGTTGTAGTAGGGCAGTTCGACCATCTGATCGTAAGCCGCCCGGGCCAGGCGTTCGCGGCCGTAGCCGACGTTCACGCACCACAGGCCGGCCATGCCGTCGAGGATGCGCTGGCCCTCTGAATCTTCCAGCCAGACGCCCTCGCCCTTGGTGATGATGCGGCTGCCGCCTTCTTCGGCCAGGCCGCGAAAGTCGGTGAAAGGATGCAGGTGATGGGCCGTGTCGGCGGCGCGCCAGACGGCGGTGGAGTTGCGGGCCCTCTCGGCGGAAGCGGAGCCCTGTTGCGGAGCGCTGTTCATTGACGACCGTCCTTAGTCTTGATGTACCGGAAGCTTGCGGAAAACTTTCCTGGCCGGGCCGCCTGGGGAGCGGGGCCAGGCCTTCCGGGACTAAGGGTTGAAGCCGATCCGCGCGCAGTTCAGCAGCAGTTCCACCTGCCGCGAACGTCGCGATGCGCCGCCTTGGACGGTGCGGTCGAAGGGTAGCTCTGCAGCGGCTTGGGGCATGATGACTATACGTTTAGCAGAAGATGCTCGCGCTCCCAAGACGAGATGACCAGCTGATAGGCGTCCAGCTCGGCACCTTTCACCAAGGTCACCGCGTTGATGAAGATGGCGCCGAAGATCGGCTTCAGTGCCCGCGTGCCGTTGAAGCGCTCCAGCGCATCGTAGAGGGTGCGCGGCAGGGTCCGGGCCATGCGGTAGGCGCTGCCTTCGATCGGCTGGCGCGGCTTCAGCTTCTCCATCATGCCGAGATAGCCGCAGGCCAGCGAGGCGGCGATCGCTAGGTAGGGGTTGGCGTCGGCGCCGGCCAGGCGGTTCTCCACGCGCCGGGACGCCCCGTCGGAGTGCGGCACGCGCAGGCCCACGGTGCGGTTGTCGTAGCCCCAGTGGGTGTTGATCGGCGCGTCGTAGTCGGGCATCAGCCGGCGATAGCTGTTCACGTTGGGCGCCAGCAGCGGCATGACGGTCGGCAGGTAGCGCTGCAGGCCGGCGATGTGGCTGCGGAAGAGGGCGGTGTCCTTGCCGGCGCGCGTGGCGAAGAGGTTCCGTCCGGACTTGGCATCCAGCAGGCTCTGGTGGACGTGCATGGAACTGCCGGGCTGGCCCTGCATGGGCTTGGCCATGAAGGTGGCATAGACCCGGTGGCGCATGGCGGCCTCGCGCACCGTCCGCTTGAACAGGAACGCCTGGTCGGCGAGCAGCAGCGGATCGCCGTGATTGAAATTCATCTCCATCTGGGCGGCGCCGCCTTCGTGGGTCAGGGTGTCGATGTCGATGCCCTGGATCTCGCAGAAGTCGTAGACGTCCTCGAAGATCGGATCGAACTCGTTCACCGCGTCGACGCCGTAAGCCTGGCGGCTGGTCTCGCGCCGGCCGGAGCGGCCGATCGGCGGCACCAGCGGGTAATCGGGATCGGTGTTCACGTCGACCAGGAAGAACTCCAGCTCCGGCGCCACGACGGGCGTCCAGCCTTGCGCCGCATAGAGCGCCAGGATGCGCTTCAGGATGTGGCGCGCCGCGATCTGCACCTCGCCTTCGTCGTCGAAGTGGTAGGCGTCGCAGATCACCTGGGCGGTCGGTTCGTCGTACCAGGGCACCAGGCGGATGGTCGACTCATCGGGAATCAGGTAGACGTCGCGCGTCGAGGCGCTGGTCACGTCGTCGCTGTCTTCCGGATAGTCGCCGTTGACGGTCTGGATGAAGATGTCTTCGGGGATGCGCAGGCCGTTCTTGCGCATGCCCTGGAGGAACTTCTGGGCCGGCAGGATCTTGCCGCGGGCAATCCCGGCCATGTCGGGGACGAGGCACTCGACCTCGTCGATCCGGTTTTCCTTAAGAAAAGTCTCGATGTCCTTCATGAATTCCCTGCGCGTTGAGGGCGCAGCGGAAATCGCAATGGAGGGCTGGGAGCACCCGCCGCGCTGACGGTAGTGAACCGCTAGCACGGCCCTTGCGCGGCTGGCAAGCTGGCGAGAGGCGCCGCCGCGGGGGCCGCAGGGCCTTTCAGCCGCGACCGAGCAGCTCGTAGAGGGCGATCGCGGCGGCGTTCGAGACGTTCAGGGAGTCGATCGGCGGGCGGGTCGGCAGCTTGACCAGCAGGTCGCAGCGCTCGCGCGTCAGGCGCCTGAGGCCGCTGCCCTCGGCGCCGAGCACGAGGGCGACTGCCGCGCCGGGGCTGCTCTCGGCCAGGCTCTGCCCAGCCTCTCCGGCCAGGCCCAGGCACCAGAAGCCGGCCTCCTTCAGGCTGTCCAGGCTGCGCGCCAGGTTCACCACGCTTATGTAAGGAACGGCTTCCAGGGCGCCGGAGGCCGACTTGGCCAGGGTGCCGCTCTCCTCCGGGGCGCCCTTGTCGAGGGCGACCACCGCCAGGGCGCCGAAAGCCGCCGCCGAGCGCAGCACGGCGCCCACGTTGTGGGGGTCGGTCACCTGGTCGAGCAGCAGTACGACCCGGCGCCGCGGGGCCGGCTCGGGCGGTGCTGCGCTGAAAACCGCCTTCAGGGCCGGCTGCGCGAGGGGGGCGGTGAAGAGGGCGAGACCCTGATGGACGCTGCCTTCCGGCAGCACCGCGTCGATGTCGCGCCGCTGGACCGTCTGGACGGACAGGCCGGCGTGCTGGGGGTGGCGCTCCTCGCGCAGGCGCTGGCCCCAGGTCTGCCCCGCTTCCGGCGTGGCCAGCAGGCGCTCGGGCCGGCGATTCGGGTTGGCCAGGGCCGCCATCACGGCGTGCACGCCGAACAGCCAGAGGGGCTGCAGACCCGAGCGGGGGCCGCCGCGCCCGGCCGGCCGCGGGCGTGCGCCAGGCCGCGCCCCCGGTCGGGCGGGAGCGTCTCCGGGGCCACGGAAGCCCAGCTTACCCTTGCGTTTCGACATGGTGGGACCTAGTATGCGGCCATTGAACATCGGGTTCCATCTGCGTTCCCCCCCGGCCGCTGCGGCGAATCGGTCGGATAGGGGACGCTGTCGGCATGTTTAGAAGTTGACAGGCTGAATTAAATCAACATATTTCGCAACTCCATCGCACCGCCGGTTGCGTCAGCTGGAGGGGTGCCCGAGTGGCTAAAGGGGACGGGCTGTAAACCCGTTGGCTAAGCCTACGTTGGTTCGAATCCAACCCCCTCCACCATCGTCTCCCTCTGCCGGGGGCGCGGTCATCGCGATCTCGCGGGGGTGGTGTGCGGTGCGGGTGTAGCTCAATGGTAGAGCTCCAGCCTTCCAAGCTGGCTACGCGGGTTCGATTCCCGCCACCCGCTCCAACGCTGGACGGGGGCCGGCAGCGGGGCGGGACAAGGCGAAATGGACCGTACCGGCGGCGATCCGGGGCCGTTGGGGCCGAACCGCAGGGTTTTTTAGAGCGCGCCTGAGGCGACGACGACAGGAACGATAAGGTAATGGCGAAAGAGAAGTTTGCGCGGACGAAGCCGCACTGCAACGTGGGCACGATTGGTCACGTTGACCATGGCAAGACGACGCTGACGGCGGCGATCACGAAGGTCTTGGCGGAGACGGGGGGAGCCACGTTTTCGGCCTACGACATGATCGACAAGGCGCCGGAGGAGCGGGCTCGCGGGATCACGATTTCGACGGCGCACGTGGAATACGAGACGCCGAAGCGTCACTATGCGCACGTTGATTGTCCG
>WHTV01000031.1 GCA_009377535.1 Kiloniellaceae bacterium | reverse complement strand
GGCCGCCCAGCCCGGTCGCCGACTCGGCGCTGCTTATCCCGGTCCCCCGGTCGATCTCGCGCCAATAAAGCAGCTTCACGGCCACCGCCGCGACAAAGAGCAGCAGCACCACCCAGGCGTAGGGCGCCGCCAGAGGCAGGGCCCAGAGTTGCAGCAGCAGGTTCATCAGGACGGCACCGGAGAGCGCCGAGAGGATGAGATAAGCCGGCAGCGTCCAGGCAGATGACCAGGCCCGGATGGTCTTCAGCGAGGCATAGATCATGGCCGTGCAGACCACCGTCACCGCGCAGCTGAGGCTGGCCAGCAGGCCGAGGGCCCCGACAAGGCCGCTGTTGGTCTGTGCAACGATCCAGATCAGTCCGAAAAGACCGACCGGCAGAAAGGTGAGCACGGCTGCCACGCCTTCGCGCGACAGCCACGAAGAGCGCCACTGGCTGAAGGCCCGCCAGGCCCGCTCCGGACGGCCGAGGTGGAGGGTCGACGCCAGCAGGCCGAGCACCACGAGGCCGAGGCCGAGGCCGAAGCCGGTCAAGCCGAGCCAGCGGTCGGCCGGCAGGCCGCCGAGGGCGGCCAGCACGCCAAGCCAGGCAAGCAGGCCGTAGCCGGCGCCCGAGGCGGTGGTGAAGAGGATGACCGATTTTGCCGGATGCACGGAACTCTTCCCCTAGTGGCTCAGCATCCGATCGACCCAGCGCGCCAGCAGGCCGGCAGGGTCCACGGCCGCCGCCTCGCCACCGGCTGCCGGCAAGGCCGCATCGCGCTCCGGCATCTGCTTGGGACGCGGAGGCAGGTAGCGGTTGACGGGCCGGCAGCCCTGTTCGGGCATCAACTCGTAGCCCCCGCGGGCGGCCACCAGCTGCGAGACCTCCGATTGCGAATCGCCGAGATCGCCGAAGTGGCGCGCGCCCGCTGGACAGGTTGAGACACAGGCCGGCACGCGGCTGCGCGGCTCCAGGTTCTCGTTGTAGATCTTGTCGATGCAGAGCGTGCACTTCTTCATCACCCCGACGTCCGCATCGTACTCGCGCGCGCCGTAGGGGCAGGCCCAGGAACACAGCTTGCAGCCGATGCAGGTGTCGGCATTGACCAGGACGATGCCGTCCTCCGCGCGCTTGTAGGAGGCACCGGTCGGGCAGACGGTGACGCAGGGCGCGTCCTCGCAGTGCAGGCAGGACTTGGGGAAGTGCACCGTGCGGCTGTCGCCGTCGTCCTTAACCACCTCGAAGCTGTGGATGCGGTTGAACCAGACACCGGAGGGATCGGCGCCGTAGGGATCGCTGTCGGTCAGCGGCCCAGAATGGCCGGAGGCGTTCCACTCCTTGCAGTTCACCGCGCAGGCATGGCAGCCGACACAGATGTCGAGATCGATCACCAGGCCGAGCTTCACCGGCCCGGGGTTGCGCGGCAGGCTGGTCATGCCTTTTCGCCTCCGCGGGGTTTGTGTCCGGCCGGCGGCTTCTTCACGTTGCCCCTGCCGTCGGCCACGCCGGCGACGCTGAGCGAGATCTCGTGGCGGTTGCCGATCCATTCCTGCGCCGGCACGCCGGCGCCCGCGACGGCGGGCTTGGCGCATTTCAGATCGGCACCGTAGCGCAGGCGCTCGCCGTCGTCGTAGCCGCGCCGAGGCGGCGCCTTGACGGCGGGCATCAAGGGATCGGTCTCGCCACAGTCTTCCGCCAGGCAGCGCTCGAGCCGGACGCGCAGGTCGTACCATGCCGCCTGGCCGGTAACCGGATCCGAATTGGAATAGCGATGGCCGCCTTCGCGCTGTGGCAGCAGCTCGGAGATGATGTGGTTCAGCAGGAAGCCGCTGTTGCTCTCCGGGGCGTCGTCGTCGAGGCCCCAGGCGCCGCGTCGCTTGCCGATGGCGTTCCAGGTCCACACCGTCTGCGGGTTGACCCCCTGCATCAGGCGCACCTGCCCCTTCACCCGGCCGTGGTGACTGATGACCCAGACCCAGTCGTCATCGGCGATACCGTGGCGCGCGGCTGTCTCCGGATGGACGAAGAGGCGATTGCGCGCGGTGATCTGGCGCAGCCAGGCGTTCTGCGAGCCCCAGGAGTGATACATGTGCATCGGCCGCTGGGTGATCGCGTGGAGGTCGAACTCGCTGGTTTCGAGAGCGGCTTCCTCGAAGGGGGGGTACCAGATCGGCAGGGGATCGAAGTAGGTCTCGATGCGCCGGCGCTCGCTGTCCGGCGGCTGCACCGCGCCGTGGCCGCGCGCCGCCAGGCGGAACTTCTGCAGGATCTCGCTGTAGAGCTGCAGGGTGATAGGCTCCTCGCTCGCCAGCCAGCCCATCGACTTGGCGTAGGCCAGATAGCCCTTGTTCGAGTGCTTGAAGTAGAGCTGGTCGGGCGCCAGCCGGTAGGTCCAGAAGCAGCCGTTGTCGATGTAGCGCTGGAGCTGGTCCGGGTTCGACGCGCCGGTGCCCTGCCCGCTGCCGTCCGGGTTGCGCCAGCCTGCGAGCGGCCCGATGCCGGGCACGCGCTCGTGGTTCACGATGTAGTTGGGGTAGCCGCCGGGATAGACCGGCGCGCCGCTTTCGTGTGCGAAGCCCGGCAGCCGCAGGCGGGCGCCGAGGTCGATCAGCACGTCCTGGAACGGCCTGACGTCGCGGTCGGGCGCACAGACCGGTTGGCGGATGGCATCGCCTGGCCCGTGCGCACTGCTGATCGGCCGATCGAGCAGCGAGATGCAGTCCCAGCGCTCCAGGTAGGTGGTGTCCGGCAGCACGAGGTCCGCGTAGGGCACCATCTCCGAGTAGTAGGCGTCGGAGTAGATGACGTGCGGGATCTTGTAGTCGCCGCTCTCGGGATCCTTGTCGGTCAGATAGCGCAGCGTCCCCTGCACGTTCATGGCCGAGTTCCACCCCATGTTCGACATGTACAGCATGAGGACGTCGATCGGGTAGGGATCGCCGGCCCAGGCGTTGTGGATCACCATGTGCATGAGGCCGTGCGCGGCCAGCGGATGCTCCCAGCTGTAGGCCTTGTCGAGGCGCGTCGGCCGCCCTTCGGCGTCGACCAGCAGGTCCTCCGGCCCCAGCGGGTAGCCGAGCGGCATGCCCCCCAGCGGACGGTCCGGCGCCACCGACTGGCCGGCCGGCTTCGGCCCCGGCGGGATGGCCTTAGGAAAGGGCGCCTTGTAGCCGAAGCCTCCGGGGCTGTCGATCGAGCCCAGCAGCATCTGCAGCAGGTGAATGGCGCGGCAGGTGTGGAAGCCGTTGGAATGGGCGGAGATGCCGCGCATGGCATGCATCGACACCGGCCGCCCGATCATTTTCTCGTGGCGCCGCCCGGCCCAGTCGGTCCAGGGAACGTCGAGCACGACCTCCTTTTCGAAGGCAGCCTCGGCTAATTCGGCGGCAATACGCCGGATGGTCGCGGCGGAGATGCCGACGCGCGCGGCAACCGCTTCCGGCGCATAGCTCGGGTCGAGATAGCGCCTTGCCAGCAATTCGAACGACGGCACCGCCTCGCGGCCGTCCGCCAGGCGGTATCGCCCGACCACCGCAGCTTTGGCCGTCACGTCGCTTGCCGGCACGGCGGCCTGGCGCGCCGCGTCCCAGCAAAGCGCCCGCCCCTCGGCATCGCGCGCGAAAAGGCCGTCCTCCGGACCGCCCTGATCGTCGATCACCAGCCAGGCCGCGTTGGTGTAGCGGCCGAGATAGTCCCAATCGATCTTCTCGGCCTTCAGGAGCTCGTGCACCAGGGCCAGCACGAAGAGACCGTCGGTGCCGGGGCGCAGGCCGATCCACTCATCGGCGATTGCCGAGTAGCCGGTCTTCACCGGATTCACCGAGACGAACTTGGCCTGGCCGCGGGTCTTCATCCGCCCGAGGCCGGCCTTGAGGGGGTTGGAGTCGTGATCCTCGGCAACGCCGAAGAGCATGAAATAGCGGGTATGGTCCCAGTCCGCCTCGCCGAACTCCCAGAACGAACCGCCGATGCTGTAGAGCCCGGCCGCCGCCATGTTGACCGAGCAGAAGCCGCCGTGAGCGGCAAAATTCGGCGTCCCGAACTGCGCTGCCCACCATCCGGTCAGTGACTGGCTCTGGTCGCGGCCGGTGAAGAAGGCGAGACCCCTGGGGTCGCGACGGCGCGTGGCGCCCAGCCAGTCGACGGCCAGCGCCAGCGCCTCTTCCCACTCGATTTCCTTGAACTCGCCGCTGCCCCGCTCTCCTACCCGCAGCAAGGGCTTGGACAGGCGGGCCGGCGAGTAGTGCTGCATGATCCCCGCCGAGCCCTTGGCGCAGAGCACGCCCTTGTTCACCGGATGGTCGGGATTGCCTTCCAGATAGCGGATCTTGCCGTTCTTCAGGTAGACGTTGATGCCGCAGCGGCAGGCGCACATGTAGCAGGTTGTGGTCTTGATCTCGTCGGCGACCTCCGGGCAGGTATTGACGTCCTCTCGTGGGGTATCCAGTGGGCTGCTGACCATCGATCCTCCCTGTCCCGCCCTGTCAGACGCGCCGTTGCGGCGTTCTCGTTGCGCTCCGTCCGACTTTCGCGGCTGTCAGCGACGACGGCCGCCTCGCCGACCGCGTTCGGCGGCCGGCGCTGCATGTGAAAGCTCTGCGAAAGACCCGAGCGTCGCTTCTAACGCATTGTGGAAGCAAAGATAACAGGATTTCCGGGGGTTTGCGTCCCTGGCCCCATCGAATGTTGACAGTTGGACGCAATCCTGGCCTCTCCGGCCCCCGCCGCCGGCCCCAAAAAAAACGTAGCGGCGGTGAAACCGCCCGGTCCCTCCCCAACGTAGATACGTCTGACCTGCCGCGATCGAACACGCCGGAGAGGGAAATGCACTTCGAAACGTCAGTCAGGAACGGTATCCGGAGCCCTTGGCGCCTCGCCTTGCTGGCCGTCGTGCCGGCATTTCTGGCGCTGGTCGGCGCGTCCGCAGCCCTGGCGCAGGCTGCGACCACGGCCGACATCGCCGGTGGGATTGCCGCTGACAAGGACTACGTCGCGGCCGTCGAGCGGCTGCGCGCAGAGGACTACGAGGCCGCGGCCGCGCTGCTGGAGAACCTGGCCGCGCGCGAGCCCACCAACGCCAGCGTGTTCAATTACCTCGGCTACACCTACAGCAAGATCGGGCGCAATGCGGAGGCCCTGGCCCACTACCAGCGCGCGCTCTTCCTCGATCCCCGTCGCCGCAGTACGCGGGCGGAACTGGGCGAGCTCTACCTGATACGGGGCGAGATCGGGAAGGCGGAGGAGCAGCTCGCCGAAATCGACCGCCTGTGCTTCTTCCGCTGTCGGGAATTCCGCCACCTGAAGGCTCGGATCGACGACTACAAGAAACTGGAGGCCAGACTGCCCGACAACGGGCAAGCCCCGATAAATTGACGCTACCCGCCCGATCGCCCGCCAGAGGCGGGCGACGATGGAGCGGGCAGCGAGACAGGCTGAAGCAGGGGGCCCCGCCCCCTGCGTTCAGGCGAGGTGGCCACCGTCCGCGGCAGAGCGGCGCTAACGGCGGTGGTCACTTGCCGCCTGATTGGGCGACCCTTGCGGCACCGGCCCGAAGCCTACACCCAACCCCCATCGACGATGTAGCTCTGATTGGTGCAGCCGCCGGAATCGTCGGCCGCGAAGAACAAGATCGCGCGGGCGATGTCGGCCGGCACCAGCTTGCGCTTGAGGCATTGGCGTTGCATCAGTTCGGCCTCGCCTTCGGGCGTCAGCCAGAGGTCGATCTGGCGCTGCGTCATGATCCAGCCCGGCACCACGCAGTTGACGCGAATGTTCATCGGGCCCAGATCGCGTGCCAGGGCGCGGGTAAGCCCGGCGACGGCCGACTTCGCCGTGGTGTAGCAGGGCATGCCGCCCTGCCCGATCATCCACGACACCGAGCCGAGATTGACGATGGCACCGCCGCCGGCCGCCTGCATGTCGGGATAGACAGCCTGGGCGGCGAAGAACTGGTGCTTCAGGTTCACGGCGATGCGGTCGTCCCAGTAGTCGGGCGTCACCTCGTCGATGGGGTGGCGCTGGTCGTGGGCAGCGTTGTTCACCAGCACGGTGATCGGGCCGAGCGCCGAGCGCACCTGCCCGATGGCGACACGCAGCGCCTCGATGTCCCTCAGGTCGCACTTCACGAAGACCGGCTCGGCGAGGCCGTCCGCCGCCAAGGCTTCCACCAGGGCCTCGGAGGCCGCCTCGTCGATGTCGACGAAGCCGACCTTCGCCCCTTGGCGGCAGAAATGCTCGACGATGGAAGCCCCGATGCCGCCGCCGCCGCCGGTGACGAAAACGACGCGGTCCTTGAGGCTGGGATAGATCGCACTGGCAGTCATCAGGAGAAACCTCTTACTCGATGGGGCTCATGGATAGGCAAAGGGGTCCGACCGGGCGGCCGATCCCGGCAAACGATGCGGTAGCTTCAGTGCAGCTCTGCGAGCTCTTCCGCCGTCTCTTCCTCGGGCAGCTTGCCGAGGATGATCATACCGAGGACTTCGTCCTTGGTCACCTTCGAGGTATCGCGCGTGCCGACCAGGCGGCCGTTCTTCATCACCGAAACGCGGTCGGAAAGGTCGAAGACGTCGTGCAGATCATGGCTGATCAGGAAGATCCCGATGCCCTCCCGCTTCAGTTGCTGGATCAGCTCGGCGACCATGGCGGTTTCCTGCGGCCCCAGGGCCGCCGTCGGCTCGTCCATGATGAGGATCTTGGCGTTGAACAGGATGGCACGGGCGATGGCAACGGATTGACGCTGGCCGCCGGAAAGGTTCTTGACCGGGTCCTTGATGTTCTTGAAGTTGGGGTTGAGGCGCTGCAGCACGACGCGCGCCTCGTGCTCCATGGCACCGTCGTCCAGCAGCCCGAGCGGAGTCTTCAGCTCGCGGCCGAGGAAAAGGTTCGCCGGCGCGTCCAGATTGTCGGCCAGCGCCAGGGTCTGGTAGATCGTCTCGATGCCGTGGTGCCGGGCGTCACGCGGCGTTTCGATAGTGACCTTGTCGCCGTTGATGAGGATCTCCCCGCTGTCGCAGGGATAGGCCCCGGCCAGCATCTTGATGAGGGTCGACTTGCCGGCGCCGTTGTGGCCGAGCAGGCCGACCACCTCGCCGGGATAGAGGTCCAGGGAGACGTCGTCGACCGCCTGAACGCCGCCGAAGCGCTTGGACAGGTTGCGCAACTCGACCAGGGGTGTGGGCATGGCCTGCCGTCTCCTTTTCAGCGCCGGTTGCGGTTGTAGACGACGTCGAACCACACCGCGGCGATCAGCACCAGGCCGATGACGATGCTGCGCAGCGAGCTGGAGACGCCGAGCAGCACCATGCCGTTGTCGAGGCTCTGCATAATGACGGCGCCGAGGATGGCGCCGGGAATTGTGCCGATGCCGCCGGCCAGCGAGGTGCCGCCGATGACCGCCGCGGCGATGACGTTCAGCTCCGCCAGGGTGCCCATGGAGTTGGTGCCGGCGTTGAGGCGGGCCGTGGTCACCACGGCGGCGACGGCGGAGAGGATGCCCATGACCACGAAGATCATCACCGTGGTGCGCTTCACATTGATGCCGGAAAGCGCCGCCGCTTCCGGATTGCCGCCCATGGCAAAGACGTAGCGACCGAACGTGGTGAAGCGGGTGACGAAGGTCATGACGATGACCACGGCCAGCAGGATGAGCACCGGCACGGGAATGCCGCGCGGGATATCGCTGCGCGGCTTGGTATAGGCGTTCATCACCATGACGAAGCCGATGATGAGGGCGGACCAGGCGCAGATCATCGCCACCTCCGCCCACAGCGGCTTCACCGGGAAGCCGTAGCGCGCCCGCTTGCCGCGCGCCTTGATCGAGAAGAACGCCACCGCGGCGACGGCGACCAGGCCGACCGCCCAGCTGGCCGTCGCGCCGATGGAGCCGTCGGCGCCGCCGCCGAGCAGCTGATAGACCGGGTCGAGCGGTGCCACCGTGCGTCCGTCGGTGATCTCGAAGGCGGCGCCGCGAAAGATCAGCAGCCCGCCCAGGGTGACCACGAAGGCGGGCACGCCGCCATAGGCTACCCAGAGCCCCTGCCAGAGCCCGACCAGCGCGCCGAGTGCCAGGCCCGCAGCGATGGTCAGCGGCCAGTTCCAGTCGGCCCCCAGGGGCAGAACCTGGACCTGCAGGAAGGCGATGAACATGCCCACGAAGCCGAGGACCGAGCCGACCGAGAGGTCGATGTGGCGGGCCACGATGACCAGCACCATGCCGGTCGCCATGATGCCGACGGCAGAGCCCTGGACCGCCAGGTTGAAGAGGTTGCGCGGCGTGAGGAAGATTCCGCCGGCCAGGAAGTCCAGCACGATCCAGATGACGACCAGGGCGGCCAGCATGGCCAGCAGCCGCGTGTCCAGCCCGGTGAGGCGCGAAAATGCGTCCACCGGACCAAGCCGCAGGCCGGCCAGCTTCGGAGCCTCGGATTCAAGCTTCCCGGCTTCGGCGTCGCTCGACATGCCCTATCCGTCCGCGGCCCTGAGAGATTGCCCTAAGCGGCGCCGCCGGGAGATCACGGCCAGGCCACCCAGCGATGGGCGGCCTGACCGCTACTGCCCGACGGCGTCGGCTTCCTTTTTACGTCTTTACTTGCAGGCGCCGGGCGCCATGCCGGCGTCGACGCCTTGGCAGACCACGTCCTTGCCGACCCAGCCGGCTTCGATGACCACGCCCAGGTTCTCCTGGGTGATCGGGACCGGCTTGAGGAAGATGGTATCCATGGGGATGCCCTGCGGCCCGTCGCTCCACTTCTCCACACCGGGGATCTGCGACGGTTCCGTGCCCTTGGCGAGATCCACGGCGATGGACGCCGCCGTCTTGCCGAGTTCGCGGGCGTCCTTCCACACGCTCACAGTCTGCAGGCCCTTGGCCACGCGGTTCAGCGCCGCAAAGTCACCGTCCTGTCCGGAAACCGGCAGCCCTTCCATGCCCTGGGAGCTCAGCGCCGCCACCACGCCGCCGGCAGTGCCGTCGTTGGAAGCAACGATGGCGTCGATCTTGTTGTCATTGGCCGTCAGGATCTGCTCCATGTTCTTCTGGGCAACCTCCGGCAGCCAGCCGTCGGTGTACTGCTCGCCGACGACCTTGATCTTGCCCGCCTGGATGGCCTCCTCCAGCACTTCGAGCTGGCCGGCATGCAGGAAGTCGGCATTGGGATCGGCCGAGGAGCCCTTGATAAAGACGTAGTTGCCCTCCGGCTGCACCTTCAGCACTTCCTGGGCCTGTATGCGGCCGACTTCCTTGTTGTCGAAGGTCAGGTAGAAGACGTCCGGCACCTCGATCAGGCGGTCGTAACCGACCACCGGAATGCCTTCCGCCTTCGCCTTCTCGACGGCCGGCACGATGGCCGAGGCATCCTGCGCCAGCACGATGAGGGCATTGGCGCCGCGGGCGATCAGGCCTTCGATGTCGGCGATCTGCTTCTCGTTGGAGGACTGGGCGTCGGCGGAGATATAGGTCGCGCCGAGCCGCTCCAGTTCCGCCTTGATGGCGGCTTCGTCGGTCTTCCAGCGTTCTTCCTGGAAGTTGGACCAGCTGACGCCGACGACCAGATCCTGCGCCTGGGCGGCCAGCGCCGAGAAAGCCACACCCGCAGCCAGCAGCGCCGCAGAAACTCCACGCACTATTCGAGTCATGCTTACCTCCCTGTTGAGACCGCGGCGAGCTGCCCGCCGCAGTTGATCGCTATAACGATTCTATCGTTGTTGGACGCATAGTCGACGCGCCGGACAGCGCTGTCAACTGGGTCATTCCACGGCAAATCGCTGCGTCGCCTGCTGTCAGAATGCCGGGAAGCGATCCCCCGCCGCCGCCCTCAATCCTGGCCGCAGGGCCAGCCCGCCGGGACCGCCAGCCCCTCCGGCAGGCGGGTCTCGTCATCCCCACAGGCCGCCTCCAGCTGTTCCTGGGTCAGCCCCGTCACCTGGGACAGATCCGTTGCCTCGAAACGGGTCCGGTACGTATAGGCGGCCGTCATGTCGCTGCCCTTGAGGCTGGCACCGGCGAAGACGGCCCGGGCGATCTCCGCGCCGCCGAAGTCGGTACCGTCGAGCAGGCTGTCGACCAGGATCGCCCGCCCGAGCTCGGCCTTCGCCAGGCTCGCCCCAGTGAAGTCGGCCCCGGTGAAGTCGGTGCGCGACATTTCGGCCTTGGCCAAGTCCGCCCCCTTCAGCACGGCCTGGGTGAAGTCGGCGCGACCGCCACTGGTCTTGGTCAGGACGGCGCCGCTGAGATCGGCACCAGCCAGCCTGGCACGCTCGAAATTCGCCTCGCTGAGATCGGCGCGGGCCAGCTTGGCATCGGCCAGATCGCTGAGGGAGAAGTCGGTGCGCGCGAAGCGACCATCGCTGAGATCCTGGCCGCGCAGGACCAGACGCCGCTTCTCGCACTTCGACCAGTCGACACCGGCCGCAGGACTGTCGCCGCAGCCCGCCACAACCGGCAGGGCAGGCAGAACCAGAAAAAGCGGCGCAGCCGCCCAGCCGAGGCAAAGAAACCAGAACGAGCGGGTCATCCTGCTGCAAAACTCCCTTGATCAAAGTGCCTTATCCGTAGCGGATCGTAGCCTAGCGGTGGAGCCTTGAACAGAAGCCGCGCCCCCCGCGTGATCCGCTGTTCAAATCCGCCCAACACCTGACGGCGAACGGGGGCCCTGACTGCTGCGGCAGGCTTTTGGGAAACGCGCGCACGGCGGGGTCATGCGACCATTGTGTGGATTGACTGCCCCCGAAAGGTGGTTCAGGGTAGCGCTATCAAAAAAGGGAACACCCTGCGCCCGGTCGGTGTGGCCAAGGCACCAAGCAACCCCGCGCGCTGAGGCAAAAACCGAGAACGCTGTCGGCGGAAGCCCTTTCCTAGGGGCCGCCCGACGAACGGGAGGAAATGGAATGCCCACGAAATCGATTTTGGGAATGAGTCTGGCTGCCGTCCTGGCGGTCGGCACCGTCTCTCAGTCCCTTGCCGCCGGTCCTGAAGTGGTCAGCGGCCCCGGTGTGAATCCGGCCTGTTTTGCACCCTTCAGCGATCAGACCAAGTTCCTCAAGTTCGCCAAGAAGGACCCGCCCTACCGCATCGCTCTGGCCAACGGCTTCGTCGGCAACACCTGGCGCATTCAGATGATCAAGACCCTGAAGGCCTATTCCGAGCAGCCGGACGTTGCGCCCATGATCGCGGAATTGAAGGTGGTGTCCACCGGCACCGACGTGGCCGCGCAGATCGCCGCCATCGACAACTTCATCAACGCCGGCTACGACGCCATCCTGACCATCGCGGTGAACCCGACGGCCTTCGAGCCGGTGATCCGCCGCGCCAACCGGGCCGGCGTGGTGCTGGTGCCCTTCGACAACGTCCTCGACAGCGATGAGATTTTGCAGGTCAACGAGGACCAGTCGGAGATGGGCCGCATCATGGGCCGCTGGCTGGTGAACAACGTCGGCAACGCCGGCAAGATCCTCGAGGTGCGCGGCCTGCCCGGCAATTCCGTCGACCGCGACCGCCATCTCGGCTTCCGTGACATCATGGGATCCGGCGGCAAGTACGACATCGTCGAGGTGGTGGGCAACTGGGACGACGGCACCGCGCAGAAGGTCACGGCCGACGCCATTGCCGTGCACGGCAAGTTCGACGGCGTCTTCGTGCAGGGCGGCTCGACCGGTGCGGTGCGCGCCATGATCGACGCCGGTCATCCCTTCGTTCCGGTGGCCGGCGAGGCCGAGAACGGCTTCCGCAAGCTCTGCGCCAAGCACGCCGAAGAGGGCCTGCTGTGCTCCTCGGCCGGACAGTCGCCGGGCCTGGTGGCGATCGCCGCCAAGACGGCCCTCACCGCCCTGCAGGGCGAGGTGCTGCCGCAGTACGTCTCGGTGCCGATCCCGCTGGTCGAGCATCCGGACTTCAAGGCCGACGAGAACTACTATCCGGACCTGACGGACAACTTCTTCACGCCGAACGAATTCCCGCCCTGTGACGTGAACATCACGGCCAAGGAAATCATGGCAAAGAGCGAAGGCGACCAGTAAGCCCGGCCGCCTTCCCGCTGATCTGGCGGCGCCGCACCCCTGGCAACGGGATGCGGCGCCTGCCTTCCCGATCGTCCGCAGTCCCCTGTCGCTTCCGGCCGAGGCCCATGAACGAGCAGCAGAGTCTCCGCCCCACCGCGTCCGGCACGACTGTCCCTGGCCGGACGGCTGAGGCGGGCGGGACGACGCCCTTCTGGCAGATGCGCGGCATCTCCAAGCGCTACGGCGGCATCCTGGCGCTCGACAACGTCGACTTCGCCTGCGAGCGCAATTCCATCCACGCCGTCCTCGGGGAGAACGGCGCTGGCAAGTCCACCCTCATCAAGATCGCCGCCGGGGTGGTGACGCCGACCACGGGCGAGCTGATGCTGGAAGGGCGCGAGGTGAAGATCGCCCGACCGCAGGATGCCCATGCCCAGGGCATCGTCTGCATCTTCCAGGAACTCTCCCTGATGCCGGACCTCTCGGTGGCCGACAACATCTGCATGACCTCGCCGCCGGGGCGCTTCGGCTTCATCAATCACCGCGCCCAGCGTCGCCGTGCGGAGGCACTGCTGGAACGCGTCGGCTGCGGCGACGTCAATCCCCTCGAGCTGGTGAAGAACCTGCCCCTGTCGCGCCGCCAGATGGTCGAGATCGCCAAGGCGCTCGGCCGCCAGCCGCGCCTGCTGATCCTCGACGAGGCGACGTCGGCCCTGACCGCCGCCGACGTCGAGAAGGTCTACGCTATCCTGCACGACCTGCGCCGGGACGGCCTCTCCATCCTCTACATCTCCCACCGCATGCACGAGATCAAGCAGCTGGCAGACACCTGCTCGGTGTTCCGCAACGGCCGCCACATCGAGACCTTCAAAAAGGGGACGCGCAGCGACAACGAGATCGTGCGCCTGATGATCGGCCGCGAATACACCCAGGTCTATCCGGCCAAGCCTGCGCGGCCGGAAGCACCGGCGCCGGCCCTGGCGGTGCGCAACCTCTCCTGGGGCAGCCGCCTGAACGACGTCTCGCTGACCGTCGGCAAGGGCGAGATCGTCGGCCTCGGCGGCCTCGACGGCCAGGGCCAGAGGGAACTGCTGCTCGCGCTGTTCGGCGTGCTGCGCGGCGTCAGCGGCTCGATCGAGGTCGACGGCAAGGCCGCCAAGCCGGGCAGCCCCGGCGAGGCCAAGTCGCCGCGCATCCGCATGGCGTTGATCCCGGAAGACCGCAAGTCGGAGGGCCTGTTGCTGCCGATGTCGGTACGCGACAACATCTCCATGGCCTCCATCGGTCGCTTCACCAAAGGCCTGTTCATCGACCGCGCGCGCCAGGACGCCCGCGTCGACGAGGTGATCCGCCGCCTCGCCATCAAGGTGGGCGACCCCGACAGCGCGGTGGCCACGCTGTCTGGCGGCAACCAGCAGAAGGTGGTGATCGCCAAGTGGCTGATGACCGAGGCGCGCGTCATCCTGCTGAACGACCCGACGCGCGGCATCGACGTCGGCACCAAGCAGGAAATCTACCAGCTGCTGCGGGAGCTCGCCGATGCCGGCACCGCGATCCTGTTCTACACCACCGACTATGACGAGCTGATCGGCTGCTGCGACCGGGTCTCGATCATGTACGCCGGCGGCATCAAGCGCGAGCTGCGCGGGGACGACATCACCGAGGAGAACATCGTGGCCAGCGCCCTCAACATCGACCTCGCACCAGGACACCCCGGCGCGGAGCACGGCGCATGAAGGCCGCCGACTGGAAGCTGCGGACCAGCCAGGGCCAGGGACTGCTGATCGCCATCGCCGTCTTCCTGCTGATGTTCACCCTCTACGTCGGCAATCACCCAGCCGGCCTCACCGTGCCGGTGGCGACCACCGCCGCCAACAAGGCGGTGCTGCTGGCCCTGGTGGCCATGGCGCAGACCCTGCCGGTGCTGACCGGCGGGCTCGACCTCTCGGTCGGCATGGTCTTCGTGATGACCAACTGCCTCGCCTCCTCCATCGTCAGCGGCGAGCCCTGGCAGGTCGCGCTCGGCATCGTCGTGGTCCTCCTGGCCGGCGCCCTCGCCGGCTTCATCAATGGTGCCATCGTTGTCTACGGCCGCCTGCAGCCGATCATCACGACCCTGGCGACCGGCGCGGTCTACTACGGCATCGCCCTTCTGCTGCGGCCGGTGCCGGGCGGCGACGTCCAGCCCGACCTGGCGGACTTCATGACCTATACGGTCTTCGAGGTGGTGCCGACCTCGCTCGTTCTGCTGCTGGCGGTCGTCCTCATTATCTGGCTGCCGTTCCGCCATTCCGTCGTCGGGCGCGGCTGCTATGCCGTCGGCTCCGCCGAGGGCGCCGCCTACATGTCGGGGGTCGCCATCGACCGCTCGCGGCTGGCCGCCTTCACTCTCGCCGGTCTGCTGGCCGGGGTCGCCGGTCTGATGCTCACCTTCGTCACCTTCTCCGGCGAGGCCTCGGCGTCGATCGGCGGCACCTATACCCTCAACTCCATCGCCGCCGTGGTGATCGGCGGCACCTCGCTCTACGGCGGCGCCGGCGGCGCCATCGGCTCGATCTTCGGCGCCTTCATCCTGCGCACCATCGACGACCTGCTCTTTGTCTTCGACCTGCCGCCGCTGTGGCAGCCGCTGTTCCAGGGCGTCGTCCTGCTGGGCGCCGTCAGCCTCGGCGCCGCGCGGGTCTTCCGCATCAAGAACCGCCTGGAGCTTTTCAACTGATGCAAGCGGTGCTCAAGCGCGTCGACCGGCCGGTCGCCATCGCCTTCGGCTTCATCGTCGTCCTGCTGCTGGCCGGCAGCCTCTACTCGTCGAGCTTCCTCTCGGCCAACTACCTGCTGCAGCAGCTGCAGGTCGCCGCCTTCCTCGGCCTCATCGCCTCCGGCGTCATGCTGGTCATCCTGCTCGGCCACATCGACCTCTCGATCCCCTGGCTGGTGACCGTCGGCGGCATGATGTCGACGGCCGCGGCCGGCTGGTGGGGACCGGAGTGGGCGATTCCCTTCGGCGTCTTCTGCGGCCTCGTCTTCGGCATCATCAACGGCCTCGGGGTCGCCATCCTGCGGGTGCCCTCGATGATCTTCACCCTCGGCATCAACGCCGTGGCCCAGGGCATCATGGTGCTGCACACCGGCGGCTTCGCGCCGCAGGACCACGCCACCGAACTGATGCACTGGCTGGCGGTCGAGCGCGTCCTTCTCGGCATCCCCAACGCCGTCTTCATCTGGGCGCTGCTTGGCTGCGCCATCGTGGTCATGCTGCAGCGCACGCCGCTGGGGCGCTACATCTACGCCATCGGCAACCGCGAGGGCGCCACCTACCTGTCCGGCGTGAACACCAAGCTCATCATCATCACCTGCTTCGCCATCTCCGGCATGTGCTCGGCGCTGGCCGGGGTGCTGCTGGCCGGCTACTCCAACAAGGGCTACCAGGCGATGGGCGATCCCTACCTGCTGCCGGCCATCGCCGCCGTGGTGCTCGGCGGCACCCACATCCTCGGCGGCCGCGGCACCTATCTCGGCACCGTCGCCGGCGTCGTCCTGATCTCGCTCTTGGCCTCCATCCTCTCGGTCATGCAGATGCCCGAGGCCGGCCGCCAGATCATCTACGGCTGTGTCATCGTCGGCATGCTGATGGTCTACGGCCGCGGCCAGAAGGTGCTGGGGTAACAGCCGGCTCTCGCTCTCCCCCTATTCCTCTTGACACCGCCGGCCTCATATAAGTCCGCGCATGACAGTAGAGAGGTGGCGAGGGTGTCGCGCTCACGGCCACTGTACGCCGCGGCGGTTGAGATAGACGGCGTAGAGCGATGTCGTCGCGGTGATGAAGAGGCGGTTCTTCTTCTTGCCACCGAAAGTCACGTTGGAGACCACCTCGGGCACCCTGATCTTGCCGAGCAGTTCGCCCTTCGGCGAAAAGCAGTGCACGCCGTCGCCGGCGCTCGACCAGATGTTGCCGTCCTCGTCGACCCGAAAGCCGTCGAACAGCCCGGCATCGCAGACCGCGAAGACCTTGCCGCCGGAGAGCTTGCCGTCTTTGGCGACCTTGAAGGCGCGGATGTGGCGTGGCCCCTCGGGGTCGTGGGAGGCGCCGGTATCGGCGATGTAGAGAATCTTCTCGTCGGGCGAGAAGGCGAGGCCGTTCGGCTTCACCAAGTCGTCGGCGGCGATGGCCAGCTTGCCGGACTTGGGATCGCAGCGGTAGACGTGGCAGGCGCCGATCTCGCTCTCGCCCTTGTGGCCCTCGTAGTCGGAGAGGATGCCGTAGGGCGGATCGGTGAACCACACCGTGCCGTCGGACTTCACCACCACGTCGTTGGGAGAGTTCAGCCGCTTGCCCCGATAGCTGTCGGCCAGCACGGTGATGGTGCCGTCCCACTCGGTGCGGGTCACGCGCCTCGCGCCGTGCTCGCAGGAGACCAGTCGGCCTTCGCGATCCCTGGTGTGGCCGTTGGCGTAGTTGGACGGCCGGCGGAACTCGCTGACGCCACCGCCCGGCGTCCATTTCAGCATGCGATCGTTGGGGATGTCGCTCCACAGCAGGAAGTCCCCGTCGCAGAAGTAGACCGGACCCTCGGCCCAGAGCGTGCCCGTGTAGAGCTTCTCGAGCTGGCAGTTGCCGTTCAGGTAGTTCGCGAAGCGCGCCTCGCGCAGGTCGTATTCCGGGAACATCCCCCGCTCCTCCCCTTTTGACGAGCCTCGCAGGCCCTTGTTGGGAAAGGAGCTTAGCGCTGTCATGCGGCCGCGCCAATTGCCGGATTGGCTTAGCGGAGCGGCCGCAGGTTCTCCAGGAACATCTCGGCGCAGGCGGTCCAGGAGTACTTGAGGGCGTGTTCGCGGCAGAGCGAGCGCGGCAGCTTGATGGCCTCCCTGACCGCTGTCCCCAGATCCTCGCTCAAGGACCCCACCCCGACGCCGTCGATGATGTCGAGCGGGCCCGGCACCGGGTAGGCGGCGACCGGCAGGCCGCTGGCCAGGGCCTCCAGCATCACCAGGCCGAAGGTATCGGTGCGGCTGGGAAACACGAAGACGTCGCCGGAGGCAAAATGCGCCGCCAGTTCCTCGCCCTGCTTGGCGCCGACGAAGGTGACTGCCGGAAACTCGGCCTGCAGCGCCGCGCGTTGCGGCCCGTCGCCGACCACCACCTTGGAGCCCTCCAGTTTCAGCTCGAGGAAGGCGCGGATGTTCTTCTCCACCGCCACGCGGCCGACGTAGAGGTGGATCGGCCGCGGTAGGTCGAGGATGGCCTGCGCCTGGGGCGCCTCGGGCCGAAACAGCACGGTGTCGACGCCGCGGGTCCAGTCGACGAGATTGGCAAAGCCGCGCATCTCCAGTTCCCGCCGCATCGACTGCGTTGCCACCATGATCCCCTTGGAGGGACGATGGAACCAGCGCATGAAGGCGTAGCCCCAGTCGACCGGCACCGGCAGCCGCGCGCTCAAGTACTCCGGAAAGCGCGTGTGATAGGAGGTGGTGAAGGACAACCCGCGCTTCACGCAGTGGTTCCGGACCGCCAGGCCGATCGGCCCTTCGGTGGCAATATGGATGGCCTCGGGGCGGATCGCCTCTATGCGTCTTGCCAGGCCGAGACCCGGCAGGATCGCCAGAGGGATCTCCGGATAGGAGGGACAGGGCAGGTTCCGGAAAAGCTCCGGGCAGATCACCTCGAAGACATGCCCCTGCCGCTCCAGCTCCTGGCGCACAACGTTCAGGGTCCGCACCACGCCGTTGATCTGCGGGGCCCAGGCGTCGCTCGCCAGCAGGATTTTCATCGATCAGGCGGCCGCCGTCATCGGTTCCAGCATGGGGAAGGCCCGAAGCTCCGCCCAGGGCAGGATCTCCAGGCGGCCGTCCATGTGCTCGACCAGGGCGGTGCAGCTCTCCACCCAGTCGCCGTCGTTGATGTAGAGCACGCCGTCGATCATACGCATTTCGGCCAGGTGGATGTGCCCGCAGACGACGCCGTCGACGTCGTGGCGCTTGGCCTCCGCCACCACCGCTTCCTCGAAGTTGCTGATGAACTGCACGGCGTTCTTCACCCTGTGCTTCAGGTAGGCCGAGAGCGACCAGTAGCCGAAGCCCAGCTTGCGGCGCAGGAAGTTGAACCAGGTGTTCACGTGCAGCATGGTGACGTAGGCCCAGTCGCCGAGCAGGGCCAGCCAGCGCGCGTACTTCACGACGCCGTCGAACTCGTCCCCGTGAATGACAAGCAGGCGCTTGCCGTCGGCGGTCTCGTGGATCGCCTCCTTGGTCACTTCGACGCCGCCGAAATGCATGCCGAGGTAGCCGCGCAGCACTTCGTCGTGATTGCCGGGCACGTAGATGAGCCGCATGCCCTTGCGCACCTTGCGCAGCAGCTTCTGCACCACGTCGTTGTGCGCCTGCGGCCAGTACCAGGTGCGCTTGAGGCGCCAACCATCGAAGATGTCGCCCACCAGGTAGAGCGTCTCGCAGTCGGTATGCTTGAGGAAGTCGAGCAGGTAGTCAGCCTTGCAGCCCCGCGTGCCGAGGTGGATGTCGGAGATGAAGATCGTGCGGTAGCGCGAAGCGCGCGGGGGTGCCAGGCCGTCCATGTCTCGACTCCGCAGAGATCGAACAGATCACAAAAAGCAGCGATCTTCCTGCGGCTTATAGCAACATGTTGTTGCAGCACAAGTCCTAGTGGAGAAGTCGCTCCAAATATAATGTCAGCGTCATCGTAGTGTCATGGAAAGTACATATTGGCGTTTGTCTTGGTCAAAATTTTGCCGAACAAGTTCACTGCTATGCTGTATATAGGCATTGCGAGACAGCTGCTTGAGATAGGTGAATCTTGTGGGCTCAATGCGGAGGGTGACGCTGGCCACCGTCCCCACGTGGTCACGAAACTGTCGTCTTCCCGTCCTGTACGCTCGCGGCGGCGCCCGCTACAAGATTGCAGCAGAACTGCACCAACGACTCCTCCGGACCCGCCCGTGACCGATACGCCGCAGCCGCGCTATGCCGTCTACTACGCCCCGCCCGCCGCCAGCCGCCTCTGGCGCCTGGCGCAGGCCTGGCTGGGCCGTGACTGCGAGAGCGATGAGAGGCTGGCACAGCCGGCGCTGGACGGCTGGACGGCAGAGCAGATCGCCGCCGCAACGGAGAGTCCGCAACACTACGGCTTCCACGCCACCCTGAAGGCGCCCTTCCGTCTCGCACCCGGCGTTTCCCTGCGCGAGCTGCACGGCAAGCTGGCCGCCTTCGCCAGCCTTCAGCAGCCTTTCCTGGCGCCACCCCTGAAGGTCTCCGCCATCGGCCCCTTCATCGCCCTCACCCTCTCCGCCCCCTCCTCGGAGATGCAGGCCCTGGCGGCAGCGGCGGTGCAGGACTTCGACGGCTTCCGTGCAGCCCCCGCCTCGCACGACCTGGAGCGCCGCCTCGGCAAAGGGCTGACGCCGCGCCAGCAGGAACTGCTGCACCTCTGGGGCTATCCCTATGTGCTGGAGGAGTTCCGCTTCCACATGACGCTGACGGGCCCCCTGGCCGAGACGGCACGGCGCGAGCGTCTGCAGGTCCAGCTCGCGACCTTCTTCGGCCCCGCCCTCACCGAGCCCGTTCCGGTGCGCGAGATCTCTCTTTATAGTCAGGCGAGCGCGGAGGGGCCCTTTCTGCTCGCCGAGCGCTTCCGCTTCGGCGGGGCGCCGGCGGCGTCAGACGGCCATTCAGGACAGGAACAGACCACAGCATGACCGCCCCTCTGCGCAGCGATGAGACGTCACCCGATCCCGTCGGCCATCTGCTGGCCCTGCTTGCCGAACTGGGCGGCGACCGCTACGGCGGCGAGGAGGTCAGCCAGCTCGCCCATGCCCTGCAGTGCGCCACCTTCGCGCAAGCGAGCGGCGCCGGCGACAGTCTGATCGCCGCCGCGCTGCTGCATGACATCGGGCACCTGGTGAATCCCAAGGACGAAGGCGCCACCCTGCGCGGCATCGATGCCGCCCACGAGACGGTCGGTGCCGCCTACCTGGCGCGCTGGTTCGGCCCGGCAGTCACCGCGCCGGTGGCCCAGCATGTCGCCGCCAAGCGCTACCTCTGCCAGGTCGAGGATGGCTACTTCGAGCGCCTCTCCGAGGAGTCGGTGCGCAGCCTTGCGGTGCAGGGCGGCCCCTTCACCGCCGCAGAGGCCGAGGCTTTCCTCTCGCGGTCCCAGGCCGAAGCGGCCGTGGCACTGCGCCGCTGGGACGAACTGGCAAAGGACCCGACCATGCTCACCCCGACGCTGGAAGACTTCCGGCCGGTGCTGGAGCGCGCCGAGCGCCGCAAGCGAGACTGACGTGGCGGAGGCCGCGCAAAATTCCGGGGGTCGCCTGGTCCTGGTGGTCGGCCCGAGCGGCGCCGGCAAGGACAGCGTGCTCGAAGGCGCCCGCCGTGCCCTCAGCGGCGAGGCGCAGTTCGCCTTCCCACGCCGCATCATCACCCGCCAGAGCGACCCGGGCAGCGAGGAGCATTTCACCCTCTCCGAGGCGGCGTTCGCCCGGCAAAGGGAGGCCGGCGCCTTCTTCCTGCACTGGGAGGCGCACGGCCTCCACTATGCCCTGCCCGGCGCCATCGCCGACGCCCTGGCCGGCGGCCGCACAGTGGTCGCCAACGTCTCCCGCGCGGTGATCGAGGAAGCCCGCCGCAGGCATCCGGCGACCACCGTGGTGGTCGTCACCGCGCCGCCGGAGGTGCTGGCCGGACGCCTGCTGGCGCGCGGCCGAGAAGAGGCGGCCGCGGTGCAAGGCCGGCTCGCCCGCAGTGCCGCCCAGCCCAGCGGCCCGGGGGTCGTCACACTGATGAACGACGGCCCGCTCGAGGCCGCCGTCGAGCGCTTCCTCCAGGTACTCAGAGCGACCCCGGCCGAGGCCTAGCCTGGCCACTCTCCCTCATCTTTTCCGACGACTTCTTGAAACCGCTTCCCGCGAGCCAGCGTAGCTCTCACCAGGAAGCCGATTTCGCTTCCTCCCGCGGGCCAAAAAGCGAGTTCGTAGGGGACAATCAATCTGGGGTTAAGGAAGCATTAGATGTTTGTCGTTGATATTCACACCGCATCATTCTACTCCCGGTTATCCTGGCTCAAGGATTGGACCCGCAGCAAGGGCGACCGCATCGTGGACCGGACATCTATCGCCCGCCAGCCGCAGGACCTGATCTGCGATGCCCTGGCCGAGATGCTGCCCTCGACGGTCGAGGAAATCGCCGAGGCTACCGGCCTCGATGCGGTGACCACGTCGGCCTGTTTGGACCGGCTGGCGGCCCGCTATCAGGTGATGTTCAACCCCCTCACCAAGCGTTTCAGCCTGCCGCGGAACCTCTGCGCCGCGGGGCTCGCCGCCTGAAGCTGAGGCGCCGGCGTCACTTCTCCCCCGCCGCGGCCGGCAACCATCTCGGCCCCTTCCGCGTTACGACATCGTACGGGCCGCCGCCGACCTTGGTTAGCGGCGAATTAACCACTTCTTTCCATCTCTCTGCCGGAATGGAGCCTGAGGAGCAGAATTCATGCTGTTCAGATTGCTTTCGTTCGCCCTATTGATCCTGACGGGCTTCGCGGCCACGCCGGCGACGGCGCAGCATCGCGACCAGCTCAACCTCGCCTCGCGCGAGCATCCGCTTCCGGTCGCCACCGACTTCAATCTAATCACCGCGATCGACGTTTCGGACTCCATCAACCGCCACGACGAATGGCTGCAGTACAGCGGACTGGCGCGCGGCGTGGTCGACGCCGAGTTCCTCAACCGCATCGCCCAGGGTGCCGAAGGTCGGATCGGCTTCGTCGCCTTCACCTGGTCGAGCGGCGGCCAGGTCGCAGTGGTCGTGCCCTGGACCGTGATCGAGACCCGGGCCCATGCCGAGCGTGTGGCCGCGCAGTTCAATGCGGCGCCGCGCATCGACCGATCCGCCTTCGGGCGCTACCGTCCCTTGTCGTCCAGCGTGGATCGCGACCGCGGCGGCATGACCGACATCGCAGAGGCGATAGAAGCCGCGGTGCGGCTGAGCCTGGCGGCCCCCTTCCCCGCGCCCCGCTCGGTCGTCAACATCCTCTCCAACGGCGTCGACAACAACGGCCAGGACCCCAGCGAGATCCGCGACAACGCGATCCGCATGGGCATGACCATCAACGGCATCGTGTTCGGCGACCGCGACGATCTGCCCGACTACTTCCGGCAGAACGTCATCGGCGGCCCCGGTGCCTTCCTGATGACGGTGCAGAAGCCCGACGACCTGCCGGGCGCCCTGGAAAAGAAATTCTGGCAGGATCTGCTCGCCGGGATCGCCCTCCTGCCTGCCGGCTGACAGCGCCTCTCCCCCGCGGCGGTGCCGCGGTCACCTCACCTGGTTGCATCGTTCAACGCCCAGTCATAGGTGGTGCCGTCGACGTCGCCGCGTGCCGCCAGACCTGCCGCCAGCTCGGGTTCGGCATAGCGGCCGAGGTGCGCCATCAGCCCCGACACAGAACCGCCGAAGTCTTCGAGGAACCAGTCGTAGATCTTCGAGACCGTGACCCGCCCATCGCGCAGGGTCACGCCGCGCGGGTGGTTGATGTAGCGGCGCGCCGCCGCATCCAGCCGGCCTGCGATGTCGCCGCCGCGGTAGGCGTCCGCGGCCAGGTCGGGGCAGCCGAGGGAGGCGCAGTTGACCGCGTAGTGAATACGAGGGTCCTGCCAGATCGGCCGGAGAATCCGGTGCTCGATGTCGTTGAGGGTGAGCGCCTCGCCTTCCACCATCACCAGGGCCGCGTCCCAGGGGCCGTCCGAGAACCAGCCCGGCGAGATGTCGATATCCCGGATCGAGGCGACGGGATAGTGCCCGGCCACCACCTGCAGCGTCACCGCGTTATAGAGATTGATCCAGTAGGCAAGCTGCTCGTCGCGGCTGTAGCGGCCGATCGGCACCGCTGCCATCTCCGCCACCGCCCGATCGAGCGTCGCCGCCTCCGCACCGGCGAGAGCGCGGTAGTCGACGCGGTTGATGCCGTCGGCCCCGGCCACCACGACACGGCCGAGCAGCGCGTCCCAGAGATCGAAATCGAGAACGGTGCCGTTGGCGGGATCATGCTGCTGCCAGCGCGGCCAGAGCTCGGCCAAGGGCGCGAACAGGCGCTCGGCCGAGGTGAAGGCGGCAAGCGACAGGACCAGAAGGAGGCAAGGCAGCAGACGGCGCATGAGCGCTCCAGGCAGTGGACGATGACCTGGAGTCAATCTGGCGCGCCGGCAAAGCGGCGCCAAATCACACCGCCGCGAGGGCACCGGAGCCGCGGCGGAGACTGGCTGTGGCCGCGGCCGACGACTATAGTATCAGCATCCTCAAAACCCTGCTTCTCCGGAACACTGCCATGAACCCATCGCAAGTCGCCATCCCCTGTATCGTCATGCGCGGGGGCACCTCCAAGGGCCCCTATTTCATGGCCAGCGACCTGCCCGCCGACCCCGCCCTGCGCGACCAGGTGCTGCTGGCGGCCATGGGCTCGCCCGACGCGCGCCAGATCGACGGCCTCGGCGGCGCCACCACGCTGACCAGCAAGGTGGCCATCGTCAGCCCCTCGGCGCGGCCGGGCATCGACGTCGACTACCTCTTCGCCCAAGTAGAGGTCGAGGCGGCGCGGGTCGACACCAACCCGCCCTGCGGCAACATCATGGCCGGGGTCGGGCCCTTCGCGCTGGAGACCGGCATGGTGAAGCCACAGGGCGACGTCAGTCGGGTGCGGATCTATCACGTGAACATCGATGCCAAGATCGAGGCGGTGGTGCAGACTCCCGGCGGCGTCGTCAGCTACGAGGGCGACACGGCCATCGACGGCGTGCCGGGCACCTCGGCGCCGGTCTATCTGAACTTCATGGACGTGGCCGGCTCGACCTGCGGCAGTCTGTTGCCCACCGGCAAGGCCATCGACATGATCGAGGGCGTGCCGGTCACCTGCATGGACGCCGCCATGCCGGTGATGATCCTGGCGGCGGAGTCGCTCGGCAAGACCGGTTATGAGAGCGCCGCGGAGCTGGACGCCGACAAGGAACTTTTCGAGCGCATCGAGAAGATCCGCCGCGTCGCCGGCGCAAAGATGGGCCTCGGCGACGTTTCCGAAAAGGTCGTGCCGAAGGTCATCCTGCTGGCCAGGCCGCGTTTCGGCGGCACCGTCACCTCGCGCTACCTGGTGCCGCACAAGACTCATGCGGCCCATGCGGTGACGGGGGCCATCTGCCTGGCCTGCTGCTGCGTCCTGGAAGACGGCGTGGCCGCACCCTTCGTTGATCTGCCGGCAGGACCGCCCTACCCCATCCGCATCGAGCATCCCGCCGGGGAGTTGGAGCTGCTGCTGGATGCCGATGCGGGCCGTGGCGGCATCACCCTCCGCTCCGCCGGGACCCTGCGGACCGCCCGCAAGCTGATGCGCGGCGAGGTCTACGTACCGGCCGGCCTCTGGCCGCAGGCGGCGGAATAGCAGGCCGGCTCAGCCCTCGATGACGTTGCGCGGCTTGCCGGCCAGGAAGGCGGCGATGTCCTCCGCCGTCTCGCGGTAGAAGGTGGCGTAGTTCTCGCGCGAGACGTAGCCGACGTGCGGCGTCGCCACCACGTTGTCGAGGCGCCGGAGTTCGTCGTCGGCCGGCAGCGGTTCCACGTCGAAGACGTCGAGCGCGGCGCCGCCGATGCGGTTCTCCTTCAGGGCCGCGACCAGGGCCGTGCGCTCGATGATCGGTCCGCGCGAGGTGTTGACCACCCAGGCGTCCGGCTTCATGAGGGAGAGTATTTCCGCATTCACCAGGCCGCGTGAGCGGTCGCTCAGGCGCAGGTGCAGGGTGATGAAGTCGGCTTCGCGGAACAGCCGTTCCTTGTCGACGGCCTCGGCGCCCTGTTCGGCCGCGCGCTCGGCCGTGAGGTTCTGGCTCCAGGCGATCACCTTCATGCCGAAGGCGCGCCCGTAGCCGGCGACCAGGCTGCCGAGGCGGCCGAGGCCGACGACACCGAGGGTCGCGCCCTTGAGGTCACGGCCGAGGCCGACCTGCCAGCCGCCGTTGCGGAACGAGCCGGTTTCCAGATCGACGCGCCGCGCCGCCGCCATGATCAGCGCCCAGGTGAGCTCCGCCGCTGCATGGGCCGAGGACGGCGTGCCGCAGACCGTGATGCCCAGCGCCCTGGCAGCCGCCACGTCGACCGAATCGTTGCGGTGACCGGTGGTGACCAGAAGCTTGAGATTCGGCAGGCGCTCGAGCAGCGACCGGGGAAAGGGCGTGCGCTCGCGCATGATGCCGAGAATCTCGAAGTCCTTCAGTCGCGCCACGAGCGCGTCGGGATCCGTGAGGGTGTCGCGAAAGACGGTGATCTCGGCGGCCGGCAGCAGGCCGGACCAGTCGGCGCAGGCCAGAGCGACTCCCTGATAGTCATCCAAGAGCGCTATCTTCATTCCCAACTCCCCGGCTCGGCGGTCAGCCGCCGTTGCGGCTCTTGAACAGCGCCTGATAGAACTCGTAGCCAGCCATGAGAACGACGACGGCAATGACGATCATAAGGTCCAGAGAGGGGACGAATCCCACGAGGATTCCCAGGAAGCCGAGCAGCACGGCGAAGGCGAATAGTCCGGTGATCTTGTCGATCATCTGTCCTCCAATCTCTCTCAGCCAGGCAACATCAGTCGGTTTGCGATAGGAATTGGACCAGCCAGCGCGCCGAGCGCAGCAGGCGTCCGTCGTCGCCGCGGCGGCCGACCAACTGTACACCCATAGGCAGGCCGCTGTCCGCCTGCAGCAGAGGCAGGGTAATCGCCGGTGTGCCGCAGAACGTCCAGAGGCCGTTGAAGGCCGGGCTACCGGTCGATCCCAGGCCTTCCGGCGCCGGTCCTGGCGCCGCCGGGGTGATGATCGCGTCGAAGCGGCTGAAGATCGCCTCGAGGCCATCGTTCAGCAGGGCTTGCCAGTCGCGCGCGGCAAGGTAGTCGCGTGCCAGAATGCGGCTGCCGTCGTCGATCGCAGCCTGCATCTCCGGGCTCAGCGCGTCGCGGCCGCGCTTCTCGTAGTGGTGATACGACTTGGCCAATTCCGCAAGCTGGACGATTTCGCAGAGTTTTGCCGCCTCGGTGAAGGCTCCGGGAAGCTCCACCTCGTCGCAGTGCCCGCCAAGCGCCTCGTGCAGCTCCGCGAAGCCTTCGCGCATTGCCGGCTCGGCAACCGCCCAGGCCGGCGAAGCCACGAAGGCGAAGTGCGGCGCCACCGGCGGCGCAGCGCCGGCGATCTCCGCGAGGCGCGGCGCCGGCATCAGGGCGGTCGCTGGATCGGCTGAGTCGTGGCCGAAGAGGGAGTCTGCCAGCAGCGCGGCGGCGCCTACGCTGCCGGCGAACACTCCGAGCGTGTCCAGCGTGGCCGACTGCGCCAGCACGCCGCTGCGCGGAATGGCTCCAAAGGTCGGTTTGTAGCCGACCACGCCGCAGTACGATGCCGGCCGGATCACCGACCCCATGGTCTGGGTGCCGAGCGCCAGAGGCACCATTCCCGCTGCCACCGCCGCCGCCGAGCCGGACGACGACCCGCCCGGCGTATGGGCCGGGTTGTGCGGATTGCGGGTCTTGCCGGGGCGGCGCAGGGCCAACTCGGCGGTCACCGTCTTGCCCATGATGACGGCGCCGGCCTGGCGCAGGCGCTTCACCACGAAGGCGTCCGCGGTCGGCTTGCGGCCGGCATCGAGGACGGTGCCGTTTTCGGTCGGCACCCCCGCTGTGTCGATGATGTCCTTGAGCCCCACCGGCAAACCATGCAAGGCGCCGATCGCACGGCCGCGGGAGCGGTAGTCGTCGAGGGCCTTGGCCTGCGCCATCACGTAATCGCCGTCGAGCCATGCCCAGGCGCCCACCTCCGGCTCGCGCCGCTCGATCTCGGCGAGGTAGGCCTCGGCGACCTCGACCGCCCGCAGAGCGCCGCTGGCGAGGCGGTTGCGCTGCTCCACGGCATCCAATTGCAGGATGGCATTCACGGGCAGCACCTCAGCGATAGATCAGGTGAGGCAGCCAGAAGACGATCTGCGGCACGTTGTAGAGCACCGCCATCGAGACGAAGACCAGAGTCAGGTAGGGCATGCACCCTTTGAAGATCTCCACCAGCTGGACATGTGGGGGCGCGATTCCCTTCAGGTAGTAGGCAGCCATCGCCATCGGCGGCGTGAGGAACGAAGTCTGCAGGTTGAGCGCGACCAGGATTCCGAAGAACAGAGGGTCAATGTCGTAGAATGGCAGCAGCGGCAGGAAGATCGGCACGAAGATGATGATGATCTCCGACCATTCCAGCGGCCAGCCCAGCAGAAAGATGATGAGCTGGGCCATCAGCAGAAACTGCAGCGGCGTCAGGTCGAGGCCGGTGATGAACTCGTAGATGACGTGTTCGCCGCCGAGATAGGAGAACACCGAGGAGAACGTCCAGGAGCCGACGAACAGCCAGCACACCATCGCCGTGGTGCGCACGGTCAGGTAGACCGACTCGCGCAGGCGCTGCCATGTCAACGCCCGGTAGGCCACCGCCAGCAGCAGACCGCCGAGGGCGCCGATGGAGGCCGCCTCGGTAGGCGTCGCTAGGCCGAAGAGGATGGCGCCGAGTACCGCGAGAATGAGGAAGGCCAGCGGGAAGAACGATGTGAGCAGCATGAGGATCAGCTGGCCCATCGGCACCGACGGCACCTCCTCCAGCGTGGGCTTCGGAGCCACCGACGGCTGCAGGATCGAGCGGGTTACGACATAGACGAGATAAAGGCCGGACAGCAGGAGGCCCGGCAGCAGCGCGCCGGCGTAGAGCTGCACAATCGAAACACCCGACGCGGCGGCATAGACGATCAGCATGATCGACGGCGGGATGAGGATGCCAAGGCAGCCACCTGCGCAGATGATGCCGGAGGCAAAGCTGACGTTGTAGCGCGCCTTCAACATGGCCGGGTAGGCCAGCAGACCCATGAGTGTCACCACCGCGCCGACGATGCCGGTGGCCGTGGCGAACAGCGTGCAGGTGATCAGCGCCGCCACGGCCATGGAGCCTGGCACGCGCCGCGCCGCGACGTTCAGCGTGCTGAACAGCCGCGAGACGATGTTGGCGCGCTCCACGATGTAGCCCATGAAGAGGAACAGCGGCACCGCGGTGAGCACCTCGTTGGTCATCACCGAGTATGTCTGATTGACGAAGAGATCGAATATTCGGTTGTTGAACAGGCCGTCGATCCAAAGTTCGAACTGGGTCCAGCTGTCGGCGCCGTTCTCGACCGCGCGATTGTACAAGCGCCACATGCGGGCATTGTCGTAATAGGCGTAGTAGCCGAAGCTGATTCCCATGGCCATCAGCGTGAAGGCGATCGGGAACCCCAGGAAAATGACAATGATGAAGACGCCCAGCATAAAGAGGGCAACTTGGGGATCACTCATGAGCGCTTGCTACCTTGGCTGCCGTCGCCGCTCGACGGCCGGATGACATCGATGGCTTCGGACCCGTGGGCGAGGATGTCGTGAGTGCCCTGCGTCATGAGCAAGACCTCGGTCTCCTCGATGTCGTCGGCGGCCCGCAGCCATTCGTTCGTGCGCATGCAGACCACGCAGCGCAGGACCTGAGCGATGCCCTGGATGACCAGCAGGATGCCGGCCGCCACGATGACCGCCTTTAGCTGGAAAACCGGCACGCCGACCGGGCTATTCACGCTCACCTCCAGGTAGCCCCAGGAGCGTATGGCGTACTTCCAGCCGGCCAGGACGAGGGCGAACACGCCCGGAAAGAAGAAGATGAAGTAGAGGACCAGTTCCACCTTGGCCTGGGTGCGCGGCTGCCAGAGGCGGTAGATGAAGTCTCCACGAACATGTCCGCCGCGCGACAGCGTGTAGGCGCCGCCCATCATGAAGAGCGCGCCATACATGATGAAGGCGACGTCGAGCGACCATGAGGTCGGCGCATTGAACAGGTAGCGGACGATGACCTCATAAGACATGGCAAAGGTCATCATCAAGATCAACCAGGCGAATGCCTTGCCGAACCAAGCCGAGACACTGTCGGCGAACTTGATGAAGCGGATCATCGCGATGTCATAGCCTTGCCGGGGGCAATCAACAAGCCGCCCCGGGGTCCGCCGAAGCGGACCGCCGGAGCGGATCATGCTGCGGAGCCGAAGCTTAGAGCTTCAGCTTGCCAGGGAAATAGTGCTCGTAAGCCAATGCCAGATCGGCACCGTTCATCAGCTCGTAGAACACCACGCGGTCCACCCAGGCCCGCTGGCTGTCGAGCACCTTCTTCATGTATTCGTCCGCTTCGAGCTCGGGAATAATAGCGTCCCAGGCCTTCAGCTGGGCGTCGAGGATCTCCTGCGAAGTGCGGTGGACGGTCACCCCGTGCTCGCTCTGCAGCTTCTCAAGGTCGGCCGAGTAGTGGTCCATAGCCAGCGCCGTGTTGGAGGTGCTGACCGCCTCGACGCCGTACTTCAGGATGGCCTGAAGGTCCTCCGGCAGGTCGTCAAAGAAGTCCTTGTTGAAGAGGAACTCGAACGACTCGCTGGCCTGGTGGTAGGACGACAGCATGTAGTGCTTGGCCACGTCCTGGGCGCCGAAGCGCATGTCCGAAGAGGGGTTGTTGAACTCGAAGGCGTCGATCACGCCGCGCTCCATGGCCGGCACGATTTCGCCGCCCGGCAGCTGAGCCACGCTCATGCCGAGACGCGCAAACAGGTCCGCCGCGAGACCGACGCTGCGGAACTTGAAGCCCTGCACGTCGTCCACCGTGGTCACCGGCTCCTTGTACCAGCCGAGGGGCTGGGCCGGCATCGGGAAGCCATAGAAGCCGTAGACGTTCAGCCCCAGGATATCCTGGGTGAGCTCGCGGTACAGCTCGGCGCCGCCGCCCTGATGGAACCAGCCCAGCATGGTGGTCGCGCTGCCGCCGAATACCGGACCGGTGCCGAACAGCGAGGCCGCCTTGTGCTTGCCGAACCAGTAGACCGGCACGGTATGAGCGGCATCGAGCACGCCGTCGTTCACGGCATCGAGCACCTGGAAGGCGCCGACCACGGCGCCCGCCGGCAGCAGGTCGACCCTGAGGCGGCCGCCGGACATCTGATCGACCCGGTCGACGTACTGACGGGCGAAGTCCATCCAGATGTCGGATGCCGGCCAGGACGTCTGCATCTTGACCACGGTCGGGCTCTGGCCCACCACAGCCGGCGCCGCCAGGGTGCTCGCGGCGGTCGCACCGGCCGCGATGGCACCGCCCTTCAGCAGCTTGCGGCGTGACAGAGTCTTGTTCTCGGTAGTGTCTTTCACAGCTTTCCTCCCTTGGGAATATGACCCGTTGTGGATCGGCCCTTTTTCAGGCTTGCCGCCGACATCGAGATCAGGCGTTGCCAAGCCACGAAACTAACACAATACGCCTGAGCGCCTTGTGTGATTCCACGATTTTTGGAGATTTCGGCAGTAGGGCGCTCGACCTGACCAGCTCTGGCCGCGGGAATTGTAGAGTCCGGCTGCGGCCGCCCATGGATCTGGCCAGATCGCACTTGGATGAGGGGACGCCTTGCGCGGGACCCTAGGTTCCCGGCACCAGCAATCCGCAACGTGCCAGCTGCGCCGACTTTTCTTCCTCCCCGTTTGCTTCTTCTTCGTTCCAACCACCCCTTGTCCCGGGGCTTCTCATCCACTCTGTTCCCGCATGACGGAAACGGCTTCCATACTGCACGACATCCCTTCGGAACCACAACAGAAATTGGTTAGAAATTGATCCCATAATGGATTGTTTCTCATACCAATTTCCACCGCGCCAACGAGAGGCCGCGCACCCATCACGACTACCACAGATGGGGCCGAAGCCCAACACCGGTCTACCGGCAAGGCCGGCCCCTACCCCAGCATGCGCTCGCGCTTGGGGTCGAACAGCGGCTCGGGTTGAAGCTTCGCGGGACGGCGATCGCCGAGGATCTCGATTGCGAAATCACTCTCGGCCTGCGCCAGGGCGGCCGGCAGGTAGGCCAGTGCCACCGAGCGGTCGGCCCAGTGCGCGTAGCCGCCGGAGGTGACCCAGCCGACCACCTCGCCGCCATGCCACACTGCCTCGTCGCCCACCACGTCGGCGCCGTCGGCCTCGATCGTGAAAGTCACGAGGCGCAGCTTCGGCCCCGCCGCCTTCTCCCGCAGCACGGCCTCGCGGCCGATGAAAGAGCTCTTGCGCAGATCGACGAAGCGCTCGAGCCCCGCCTCCGCGGGGCCGTAGAGTGGCCGGTATTCCCGCGACCAGCTGCCATAGCCCTTCTCCAGGCGCAGGGAGTCGAGCGCGCGGCCGCCGAAGAGGCGCAGGCCGAGATCCGCCCCGGCCGCCAGGATGTCGTCGTAGAGTCGGCGCTGCGCGTCCGGCGCCACCCAGATCTCATAGCCGAGATCGCCGGTGAAGGAGATGCGCCCGACCCAGACCGGGACCATTCCCAGGTCCAGGCGGCGGAAATGCATGAAGGGAAAAGCCGCATTGGAGACGTCGGCGGCGGTGAGCCGCGCCAGCAGTGCGCGCGCCTGCGGTCCGGCGATGGCGAAGCCCAGCAGGTCGCGGCTCAGCGAGCGCAAAACGACGCCGGTCGCCGGCAGGTGACTCTCGAACCAGCGCAGGTGGTAGTCCTCGGCGATGCCGGAGCCGAAGACGAAGAAGCGCTCGCGCCCCGCCTTGGCCACCGTGAAGTCGCCGATCAGCTTGCCGGCAGGATTGAGCATCGGCGTCAGCACGATGCGGCCCTCCTGCGGCAGGCGGTTGGCGAGCAGCTGCGACAGCCAGGCCTCGGCCACCGGCCCCGTCACCTCGTACTTGGCGAAGTTGGAGGTCTCCAGCAGGCCGACGGCTTCGCGCACCGCCTTGCATTCGGCTTTCACCGGCTCGAAGGCGTTGGAGCGGCGGTAGCTCGGCGTCTCGACGGGTGCGTCGCCCGGGGGCGCGAACCACAGCGGATGCTCCAGGCCATAGGCGGCGCCGAAAACGGCGTTCGCAGCCTTCAGGCGGTCGTAGACCGGCGTGGTGCGCAGCGGTCGCGCCGCCGGCAGCTGCTCGTTGGGAAAGGTGATCTTGAAACGGCGGCCGTAGTTCTCGCGCACCTTGGCGTTGGTGTAGCCCAGCGTCGCGTAGTCGCCGAAGCGCGCCACGTCCATGGCGAAGACGTCCATGCCGGGATCGCCTTCGACCATCCAGTTGGCGAGCGCCAGGCCGACTCCGCCGCCCTGGCTGAAGCCGGCCATGACGCCGCAGGCGATCCAGAAGTTCTTCAGGCCACGCACCGGGCCGACCAGCGGGTTGCCGTCGGGGGCGAAGGTGAACGGCCCGTTGATGACCTGCTTGATGCCGGCCGTCTCCAGCGCCGGGAAGTGGTCGAAGGCGATGGCCAGGTTGTCGGCGATGCGGTCGAGGTCCGGCGGCAGCAGCTCGTGGCCGAAGTCCCAGGGCGTCACCTTCTCCGACCACGGCACGCCGCTCTGCTCGTAGGTGCCCATGACCAGGCCGCCACGCTCCTGGCGCATGTAGATCTCGCCGCCGAAGTCGATGCAGTGCGGCAGTTCCTTGTCGCGCGCTGCAACCTCCGGCATCTCGTCGGTGACGAGGTATTGATGCTCCATGGCGAGGACGGGCAGCTCGAGGCCGACCATGCGGCCGATCTCCCGGGCCCAAAGGCCGCCCGCATTCACGACGTGCTGGGCCTTGATGCCGCCCTTGTCGGTGACCACCTCCCAGCCGTCCTTCAGGGGCTGCAGATCGACGACGCGGGTGAAACGCTCGATTTCCGCGCCGCCGAGGCGGGCGGACTTGGCATAGGCATGGGTGACGCCGGAGGGGTCGACGTGACCTTCCAGCGGAGCGAAGAGCGCGCCGAGGAAGCGCTTCTCGTTGATCAGGGGAAGCCGCTCCTTGGCCTCGGCCATGGAAATGAAGTCGGTTTCCAGCCCCAGCACCCTGCCCTTGCCCTGGGCCACCTTCAGGTAGTCGAGCCAGGCCGGGGAATCCGCCAGCAGCAGGCCGCCCGGCATGTGCACGCCGCAGGACTGGCCGGAGATCTCCTCGATCTCCTTGTAGAGGTTGATGGTGTAGCGCTGCAGCTTGGCGACGTTGGGATCGCTGTTCAGGGTGTGCATGCCGCCGGCGGCGTGCCAAGTCGATCCGGAGGTCAGCTCGCTGCGTTCCAGCAGCACGACGTCGCGCCAGCCGGCCTTGGTCAGGTGATAGAGCACACTGCAGCCGACGACGCCGCCCCCGATGACGACGACCTGGGTATGAGATTTCATGGGACTGTCCTTGTTGGGCGCCTGCACCCCGGTTTGACCCAGGAGTAGACGCGCCGCAAGGGCCTTTCAGGTCCGCGAGCGACTCTAGAGCCTTTTCCGACCGCGCTCGGAGGTCGTCGAACCGAGGCCGCTACCCGCGGCGCCCTATCGTCGTGGCATTCGAGGACGGGGACCTGCCGCTCGCGGTCAGGTCCTCTCCATAACCGAAACGCCGGGCGGTGTCGCCGGTGAGCTCCGCGACGACCGCGAGGTCCTGGGGAGTGAAGCTGGGCCGATAGTATGTCGGCGCGTGCATCCGGGCCGCGGCCGCCTCTACCAGGCCGGTGCTGTCGGGCAAGGCGCAGTGCTCGAAGATGCCGGCGAGCGTCTCGCGCGGGCTGCGGCAGAGATCCTCGAAGCGCACCACCCGCACGGCCGCGCGCAGGGCCGCATCGGACTCCAGCAGATCGGCCAGCCAGGCGTGCAGGCTGGCCCAGTAAAGCGCCAAGCCGCGCACCTCATCGCCGTTGTAGAAGGCCTGCAGGATTTCCGAGACGGCGCCGTCGCCCACGTTGATCGGGCGGCGGTCGAGACCGAACTCGAAATGCCCGATCCGCTGCATGTGCTTCAGCGCCCGCGGGTAGCGGCGTTCGCCCTCGCTGAACAGGCGGTGCTGCTTCGCCAGGGAAGCGATGTGCGCCGCAGGCTCGCGCAACGGCACGATGAAGCGCGCATCCGGAAACAGCTTCAGCAGGTAGGCCATGCGCGTCACGTCGTAGTTGGCCTTGGAAAGATAGCGTGGCCGCCCGCGCACCCACAGCAGCTTGCGGATGTGGTCGCGAAAGAAGTCCTCGAAGGGCGGGCAGGACGTTCCCGCGTCCAGCACGGCACTGCTGTAGGGGTCGTGCAGCCGCTCGAAGAAGGCCATCCAGATCATCTCCTCGAAGGCCTCGGGACTGTCCGCCGTCACTTCGATGCCGTCGGCATGGGCACGCTCCGCCGGTGCGCTGTCCGCCCCGGGCAGCCGGTCGAGGAAGAGATTCCACAAGATCGGCGTAAAGATGAAAGGATCGTCGCGATAGCGATGGCTGCCGAGTTGCGGGTGCTGCGCCAGAGTCTCCAGCAGGATGGTGGTGCCGGCACGCGCCAGGCCGCAGACGAAAACCGGGTTCTCGACGGCGATGTCCTCGATGTCGCTGGCCCGAAGCCGCGTCTCGGCATTGCCGAGACGAATCCAGAGCGCGCGGTGGCGGGCGACCAGGCGCCCGCAGTGGTGCACCCAGGGCGTCACACGGAACGCCTCGGTGCGTGCCTCGACCGGCGGGGTGAGATGGAGCTGGCTCGCCAAGGTCATACCAGCCTGAACAGCAGCTTGATGGCGAGCGAGGCGGCCACCAGCGTGGTGAAGAAGACGAACTCCCAGGTGCGCAGCCACCAGGGACCGAAGGGCAGCACCTCCTGTCGCGGCAGGTCGATCTCCACCCACTCCAGGGGACTGTCCTCCGCGAGGTAGCCCAGCGGATTGGCGATCAGCAGGTTCCACCACTGCTCCTTGTGCAGCGAGGTTACCGGTGCGTTCAGGGCGCGCTCCTCGACGACGCGGCCACGCCCGTCGCGCACCACCAGGAAGGGCGTCTCCGCCACTTCCCTGCCGGACAGCGGTGCCGCCTCGCTCTGCCGCACGGTCGCCTCATAGCCTTCCGGCAGGGTGCGCAGGTCGACGGTGGCCTCCCGCTCCGGCAGCACGTAGCCGAAGGCGCCATGCAGCCAGGCCAGCATGAAGAGCAGCGGCAGCGAGGCCAGCACCGCCGGCCCGAACACGACGGCCAGCTGCTTCATCGAGGTGGAGAACATGGCGGCGAGCAGCGGGCGGGCGTCGGCGAAGCTGCCCTCGTAGCTGTCCAGCGCGCGGCGCGCCTCGACCGCCTGCTCGCGGATGCGGCGCAGGCGCTGCTGCGGCGAGAGAGCCGCGTAGAGCGCCATCGAGAAAGCCGCGGCGACCAGTCCCCAGAGCACCAGGCGCCCCGCTGCCGGGACGGCAGCGGCGAGCGACTGGTCGAGCCACGTGAGGACAGGGCCGGCCAGATCGAAGAGTCCCAAGGTCAAGTGATCCATGGAGCGCGCGGCGTGGAATCAGCGACCCTGCGCAGGGGTAGGACCATATCTAACTCCTTCCACTTTCGCTCGCCGACAGCTGATCCCGGAACGCAGGATCCAGCACCTGCGGCGAAATGCGCTGGGCCCAGGACACGATCGGCAGGATGGTGTCGCCGGTCTCGGGGTGCGTCTCACGCACGGGGTTGACGAACTCCCACACGATGCGTCCGTCGGGAGTCACCTCGAACAGCCGTCCGCCGGAGGCTTCTGTGATCAGCGTGTTGCCGTTGGGCAGGCGCTCCTGCGAGGCGCGGACATCGCTCTCGAAGAAAATCTCCTCGGAGCCTTCGTAGCGCCACACCTCGGCGCCAGTCTGGGGATCGATCTCCAGGATACGCGAGCGACCGCCCGGCCCGAACTTGCCGAGGTTGTCGAACAGCAGGATGTTGCCATTGGTCAGGATATCCGGGTCGTGCTGCCCCACCCAGTTGCCACGCCGCGACCAGACGATCTCCTCGGAGTCCAGATCGAGCACCGCAAGGGTTCCGATGTCGCGGAACGACAGCATCACCTGCCCTTCCGAAGCAAAAGGCAGCACCGACGCCTTCTCGGCGTCGATATATTCCACGGTGTTGGTGTGGATGAAGTCGTTGTTGTTGAACCAGCTGATGTGGTCCAGCAGCCGCGCGTAGTCTGACCGCGCCAGGACGTCCATGATGACGACCTTCTTCAGCTCCTCGCCCTCCGGCGACAGCACGACCACGGCGTCGTCCAGCCGCGGCACGGTGATCTGCCGAAGCCCTTCGTAGGTGTTATTGCGCATCTCGTGGGTCAGGACGTAGATGCGGCCGTCCTCGGCGACGTCGAAATCATGATGGGTCTGGCCAAGGTAGCTCCAAACTACATTGGAGTCCTTGTCGAGCCTGGCCAGGCCGTAGCCCCAGGGCGTGTCCCCGTAGGTTTCGAACATCACGATGAGGTCGCCGTTCGGCAGCAGCCGGGTCCGGTTCCAATGCATGAAGCTGTCAGGCATGGGCTGCTTGATCGGCGAGCGCTCAGGATCGTAGATGGCGCTGAAGGGCAGGCGCCACTCCTGCACCACCGTCCCGTCGAGGGCGATCAGGTAGGCTACCGTGCCGTGACCGGAGCTGTAGAGGGTATAGCCCGGGTAGGCCTCCGCCTCGTTGATGGTCACCCCCTGTTCGGGGGTGCGCTCCGGCTTCCAGTAGTCCGAAGCCAGCGGACTCTCCGACATCCTTATCTTCTCTACGAGGGACTTGCCGCCGCGGTAGGCGTCCTTCATGGCCTGCGCGGGAAACACGTCGGCCAGGATTACCATGCCGCCGCCCAGAAAGCAGAGGAACAGCACCGCCAGCATGAAGCCGCCGAAGCTTATGCGGTCGAGCAACGTCGGCGCCGGCTTCCCCTCGGTCGTCGGCGACCGCTGGTCAAGCGGCGTGCGGCTATCCATGGCGGCACCTGCCTGCGCGGCTGCGCGAGAGGACAGGGCCGGCCAGATCGAAGAGTCCCAAGGTCATGAGATCCATGGAGAGGGCGGCGTGGAATCAGCGACCCTGCGCAGGGGTGGAGCCTTGTGGCCGTTCCGTCGACCGCTCGGCGGCGGCTGGCCGGGGAACGGAACGCTGCCGCCGCATGAGCCGCCGCAGCGGCCAGATCAGCAGGAACAGCAGGGCGGCGGCGACCGCCGCGACGACGCCCCAGAGGGCACCCAGCAGGGAGAGCCCCGCACCGGGCCCGATGTAGGCCAGGGCCGGGCTGGCGCCAAAGGCCAGGCCGGCGGTCGCCAGGGCTGCGAGAACCTTGAATTTATACTGCATATCTAACTCCTCTCGTTTTCGCGTGCTGCCAGCTGGTCTCTGAAGCCAGGGTCCAGCGTCTGCGGCGCATAGCGCTGCGCCCAGGAAACGATCGGCACTATGGCCTCGCCGCTCTCCGGATGCTTGGCGCGCACAGGGTTCATGAATTCCCAGACGATGCGTCCGTCCTGGCTGACCTCGAAGAGGCGCCCTCCGGCGGTCTCCGTGATCAGCGTGTTGCCGTTGGGCAGCCGTTCCTGGGCACCGCGCGCCTCGCTGAAGAAGGGCTGCTCGATACTGCCGGCGTAGCGCCACTCGATGCCGGTGGTGACCGGGTCGATTTCCAGGATGCGGGTGCGCCCGCCCTCCCCGAAGCCGCCGAGGTTGTCGTAGATGAGGATGTTGCCGTTGGGCAGGATGTCGGGATCGTGCTGGGCGATCCAGCCGCCCCTGAGCGCCCAGACAATCTCCTCGGACTCGAGGTCGAGCAGCGCCAGGGTGTTGATGTCGCGGAACGACAGCAGCACCTGGCCTTCCTTGGCGAAGGGCAAGGCTTCGACCTCGCCGCTTTCGATCAGGTCGATGTTGTTGGTGTGGATGAAGTCGTGCTTGTTGTACCAGGGCACGCGGTTCAGCAGCCACTCGTACTGCGAGCGCGCCAGGGCGTCGAGGATCGAGACCTTCTTTACTTCCTCGCCCTCCGGCGACAGCACGACGACGAAGTCGTCGAGGCGCGGCACGGTGAGCTGCGGATGGCCCTCATAGGTATTCCGCCGCATCTCATGGGTCAGCCCGTAGATCCTGCCGTCGGCGCCGATGTCGAAGTCGTGGTGGGTCTGGCCAAGGTAGCTCCAGAGGACGTTGGAATCCTTGTCGAGCTTCACCATGCCGTAGCCCCAGGGCGTGTCACCCGTCGCCACGAAGATCGCCAGCAGGTCGCCGTTCGGCAGCAGCGTCGCCTTGCGCCAATAGAGGAAGGGATCCGGCTGCGGATTCTTCACCGGCGAGGTCTCGTTCCAGATCTTGCTGTAGGGCAGTTTCCAGCTGTGCACCACCTTGCCGTCGAGGGAAACCAGTGAGGCCTCGCTGCCATGGCCGGAGGTGTAGAGGGTGTAGCCGGGATAGGCCTCTGGGGTGTTCACCGTGACGCCCGTCTCGGAACTCCGCTCCGGTTGCCAGAAATCGGAGGTCAGCGGGGTCTGGGACTGCTTCATTTTGTAATAGTAGGCTTCGCCGCCGCGGTAGGCGTCCTTGATCGCCTGCGCCGGGAACACGCCAAGCAGCATGACCAGGGCGCCGCCAAGGAAGAACAGGGCCAGCACGGCGATGATGAAGCCGGCAAAGCTGATCCTGTCCACCACCGAAGGCGCCGGTTTCGATTCGGCCTCCAGGGGCAACTGGGAATAGGGCGTGCGACTATCCACGTCCGCACCCCGCGGTCCGGATCAGCCTCATAAATGTCGATTTCGGACAAGGGTTTGGCATGGCGTGACCTCCTGACTAATAGAGACCGTATAACGCCGTGAATTATTCCCGGGTTCCCTGCACCCTTACGTGCATAAGTGCAGGCGCCAT
>WHTV01000317.1 GCA_009377535.1 Kiloniellaceae bacterium | reverse complement strand
CGAGATGGTCGCCAGCACGAACGGCATCGGCTTCTTCGTGCTGCAGGCCCAGCGCTCGTTCGCCATCCCGGAGATGTGGTCCGGAATCCTGCTCCTGGGTGTGCTCGGCTACATCCTCAACGCCGCCTTCCTGCTCGTCGAGCGACGCGTGCTGGCCTGGCACCGCGGCGCGCGAGCGAGCGCCGAAGCCACCTAGCGACGAACGACCCATTTCAGGGAGGAGCTCACCCGACATGCTGCTGAAGATCCATCACCTGGGGAAGGTCTACGGCGAAGGCGACGACGCCACGCACGCGATCGGCGAGCTGAGCTTCGGCGTCTCTGAGGGCGAGTTCGTCTGCGTCGTAGGGCCCTCGGGCTGCGGCAAGACCACGCTGCTGAAGTGCATCTCCGGCCTGCTTCAGCCCACCCAGGGCCAGGTCGCGCTGCGCGACGACGCGATCTCGGGGCCGCCGGAGACCTTGGCCCTCGTCTTCCAGGAGTACGGCCGCTCGCTGCTG
>WHTV01000316.1 GCA_009377535.1 Kiloniellaceae bacterium | reverse complement strand
CGGGAAAGGAGTGCATTTAAACCGGACAGCAGTGGGCCAAGCCTGCCCTCGGGCCGCGCTTCGCGCCGGCCCGGAAACCTCTCCCTCCGAGAGGTCCATCGGAGAGATCATTGGGTCCCGGGAACAAGTCCCGGGACGACACCGGGCGGATTGCGAAGGCCGACCATCCCGGTTCTGTTTGTGTCGCCCCGGCCTTGGGCGGCACGTCGCACAAGAGGCTGTCACCCCTGAAGCCGGTTTACCCGAACTCTCCGGTTTCGCCGGCAAGCCGAGCGGAGACGACGGGAGCCCCGCTTGACTGCCGCCATCCGCCGGGCGCACGATCCGGACGTGCGTCGACGCGCGGAAACAGCGGCGCGACGGGTCTGGCTTCAGGGAGGAAACGATGATCAGGTTCAAGGGAGCGGCCGGTGCGGCCTGCGCCGTGGCGGCGGCGCTGCTGAGCACCGGTGCGGCGCGCGGCGAAAGCGCCGCGGAATTCTATGGCAAGAACGGCATGAC
>WHTV01000315.1 GCA_009377535.1 Kiloniellaceae bacterium | reverse complement strand
GTCCTCGCGCTCGGACTCAGCCAGCGCGGACAGCGCCTCACTCGGCCGGGAGATACCGGCGCCGATCGCCAGCTTCCAGGCGCGCCAGGTCTGCCGGAAGTGCAGCAGCCACCGCAGCGGCCGGAACCGCGGCGCCGGCGAGTCGACCGTGCCCATGGCGCGCAGCTCGCGGCGGCGGATCGACCGCAGCGTTCGGTCGAACAGGATGACCGCGCTCACGCTCGCGGCGCCGTAGAAGATGGCCGCCGGGGTGCCGCCGAACGTGTCGGCGTGCGCGATGTTCAGGCCGGCGCTCAGCGCGGCATACAGCCACACCAGTGCCCGGTTACCGCGGGCCGAGTCACCTTCTAAGGTGTCGCGTAGAGCCAGCACCGCGGCGTAGAGCGCCGCACCATCGGCCACCAGCGGCGGCAGATACGCCCACCAGCCGGCCAGGTCGAACCAATCCCGCGCCGTCGCCGTCAGGCCATGCCAGCTCGCCAGCACCGGCGCCGCGACCAC
>WHTV01000314.1 GCA_009377535.1 Kiloniellaceae bacterium | reverse complement strand
TCACGGGCTGCGAGTTGACAGAGCGTACGACGTCACCCGGCAGGAAGCCGACATCCTCCGCTGCACTGCCCGGCTCTACATCGGTCACGACGAGCCCGTTGCCGTCCTCGGCCGGCGTCACCGACAGGCCCAACTCCGTCTGCGTGGCCGAAGGCGCAGGGCTTTGCGGAGCCGCTGCCAACTGGTCGACCTCGGGCATTTCGCCGAGCTTCACATCGAGGTTGGTGGCCTCGCCATTGCGCCACACGGTAACCTCCACGGATGCGCCCGGCTTCTGACGGCCGACGCTGCGGGCCAGTTCGCGCGGCGATGTTATGCTTTCGCCCTCAACGGCGATGACCACGTCGCCTGGCTTGATGCCGGCCTCGGCTGCGGGCTCGCCCGCGTTGGCGTCGACGATGAGCGCGCCCTTCTGCTCTTCCAGTCCGAGGGAATCGGCGATTTCCTCCGTCACATCCTGGATCTGCACGCCCAGCCAGCCGCGCTCGACCGCGCCGTCCCC
>WHTV01000313.1:247-502 GCA_009377535.1 Kiloniellaceae bacterium | reverse complement strand
CACGTGGGCGATCAGCTCGTCCTCGGCGGCCGATTGGCCGTCGTGGAGCACCACGACCGCGACGACCGACTGGCCCCACGTGGCGTCCGGCGCGCCGATGACCGCCGACTCACGCACCGCGGCGTGTGAGTTGAGCGCCGCCTCGACCTCCGCCGGGTAGATGTTCTCGGCCGCCGACTTGATGAGCCGACCCTTGGGGCCCACGAAGCTGAGCGACCCGTCGGCCTCGCGGCGACCCAGGTCGCCCGTGTGGTG
>WHTV01000313.1:0-237 GCA_009377535.1 Kiloniellaceae bacterium | reverse complement strand
GCGGCGGGCGGTCTCGTCGGGCCGGTTGCGGTAGCCGGTCATCATCGTGGGACCGCGGCCGACGATCTCGCCGGTCTCGCCCGCTGGCACCTCGGTGCCCTCGGGGTCGACGATGCGCACCGCGGAGAGGGGCGCCGGCCGGCCGGCGTTGCCGGCGCACTCGCCGCCCAGCGCGTTGAAGCTGAGCATGCCGGTCACCTCGGTCTGGCCGAAGCCGGCCGGGCGCGTGGCCCACGG
>WHTV01000312.1 GCA_009377535.1 Kiloniellaceae bacterium | reverse complement strand
CAACCCGGCGTGGGTGTCGGCGCAGCGGCGGGTCAACGGCACCGGGCGGACCAAGACTGACCCGATCGATCTGGTCGCGGTCGCGGATCTGCTGCTGGCCGGCCGCGGCTATGAGGTCGTGGTCGGTGACGAGCCGCTGGTCGAGCTGGGCGCGTGGGCGGCGCACCGCCGCCGCCGGGTGGAGGCCCGGTCGGGGGTGAAGAACCAGCTGACCGGTCAGCTCGACCGCTGCTTCCCCGGGTTGGGCGCGACGCTGTCGAGCGTGCTGGGCACCAAGGTCGGTCGCCTGGTCGCCGTGGAGTTCTCCGACCCCGACCGGCTCGCCCGGATGGGTGTCGCCCGGTTCCGCAGCTTCGCGGCGCGGCGTGACGTGCGCGTGAACGTGGCGATGGCAGAGCGGCTCGTGGCCGCGGCCCGCCAGGCGCTGCCCACCGCCGAGGCCGCCGTCGCCCGGCACGTGCTGGCCGCCGACCTGTGGCTGCTCGCCGGCCTCGACGGCCAG
>WHTV01000311.1 GCA_009377535.1 Kiloniellaceae bacterium | reverse complement strand
AGTGGATTGAGATGACGTCTGATTGGCCGAAGAGCTCTTCCTTCGAAACCAGGCTGGCGCCCTCCGCTCGCGCCCGCTCTTCGGTGAGGTTCTGGCTCCAGGCGATCACGTTCATGCCGAAGGCGAGGCCGACCTTGGCGACGTTGGAACCGAGGCGGCCAAGCCCAACCAGGCCCAGCGTGTGACCTTCGAGGCTGGGGCCGATCGTGGTCTGCCATTTGCCCTCGCGCACGGCCCGATCTTCCGTGTGAATGCGGCGGGTGAGAGAGAGGATGAGGCCCCAGGCCAGCTCCGAGGTGCCGGTGCCTAAGCCGGTGGTGCCGCAGACGGTCACGCCCCGCTCATTGGCAGCAGCGACGTCATCGATGCGTTGCGCATGCCCGTGGTGACGAGGAGCTTGAGGTTAGGCAACTGGCTGAGCAGCGAGCGCTGGAAAGGCGTGCGTTCCCGCATCGCGACGATGATGTCGAAGTCTCGCAGGCGGTTGGCGACGCCGGCTTCGT
>WHTV01000310.1 GCA_009377535.1 Kiloniellaceae bacterium | reverse complement strand
CATCGAAGCGCACCCAGCGCACGGCGCCCGCCCCGGCGATGGCCGCTCTGGCGGCGTCCTCCACCGCGACGCGGTCGCGCAGGCGGCAGCGGGAGGAGGAAAGGCTGGCGGACAGCACCTCGAGCGCTGAGCTCGCCCGCTCGATCTGCTCGGTCCGTGCCGCGGCGTCGTGGGACCGCTTGGTAGAAGAGCGCATCCACACAATGCGATATCCCTCCGCTGAGCAGCTCGGCGCAGGGACCGCCCAGTAGATGTCCGGCGGGTCTGCCTTTCGCTTGCCCGGCTGTCGCGAGATCTCCTTCCAGAGGACCGGCCCCTTGGCGAGCCACGCCCGCCCGGACTCGTCCTCGCTTCGGGTCCGAGGCAGGATCGTGAGGAAGCGCCCGCCATGGCTGGCGATGTGGTCCATGTTGTCGCGCGTCGCGAGCTTGCAGTCGGCTACATAGAGAAAATCGCTCCGCCCGGCGAGCGCCCGGCAGCGTTCCCAGGTAGCGACGTGCGTCG